>PUNQ01000015.1 GCA_003551845.1 Candidatus Nealsoniibacteriota bacterium | reverse complement strand
TGGATTCCACACGTTCCAAAATTGAAGGCGGTGCCGCCACTCTGCTCGGGAAGTGAAAGATGCTGGCCAACTCTTCCGTATTCAATACGAAAGTGGCATCCTCCAGAGTTTTAGGGTAAAACATCGGAGTTCTGCGGACATAGTTTCTAATGAATTTTCTCTTCAACAGATACCTTCTTCTTTCTTGAAACCAGAACCAATCGTACCACTCCTGAGAAGGCTTGGTAATCGTATCGCCGTAAGGAACGATGGAATTAAGGTTATTATCGCTGAAATTATTAAAATAACTCATCGGCATCTTGAAATTGGGCTTGAAGATAGCATCTTCTCTTCCGATATAAATATGGTGAATATGACACTTAAAATACTTTTTGGAAATCTTTCTCTCCAATCCGTCGACCTTTCTTTTTTCCCCGGGAGAGAGCATCAGTTCCGGTGCCAATGCGGATTCTTCCGAATCGTCCTCACCGTCGATTGAAATCGTTGATTTATTTATAAACTCCGCCAACATCTCCGGGATCGTCTTCAACTCCGTTTTTTCTTCTTTTCTCTTTAACAGTTTATTTTTTTCTTCTTCCGCCCTCTTCTCAAAATCATCATCAATAGTCGGTTTGGCTTTTATTTGAATCCAGACCTGCTCACCCTCTTTTAGTTTAGCTATTCCCTCCATCAATCCGGCCATCGGATCCACCTTTTCATCTTCGTCTTCTTGCTCCGTCTCGAACTCCTTGTAAGTTCTTATCGGGTAAAAATCTTCCTTTGCCATTTTATAGCCACAGCCCAGAAAATCCCAGCGATCGTTGGGAATATTCGCCGGCACGTTTTTAACATAATCTTCGACTTCGTATATCTCCGCTTCTCCGTATTGAGAATATATATGGCCTTCAAAAAGATTTCTGTATTTATCGGGTAAACGAACCAAAAAATGAGGAACGCCGTCAATCCCGACTATTTCCAAAGAAAAAGAAAGCTCTTGCTCTCCCTCTATCCACTTTTCATACCAATTCGGAGGACCGTAAATTTGCCAAAAACCATGAAGTACGAGCTCCATCGCCCTGATCGGCTTAACGATTTCCGCGGGAGGTCTCACTTCCAAAATTATCGAATCGGGACGTTTTCTTATATCCCACAAATGCTGTCGCCATTGCAGATAATAATGCAAAAACAAAGGCCAGAGTATGAAGGGAAGTGGCACCCACCACCATGTAGCCAGAAAACTTATCGGGCCCTCCAAAAAAGAGGCATCCAAAAAATTAGCTACTTCCCTTAAGGCTTCGAGTGGTGTAATATCCATCAGGAGTTCTTTTGAAGTATTTTTTATTGCTCAAATTTTGAATAATCGTATTCTTTTTAACCATTCTCTTGTCCAAAACCTCATCTATTATCTCTTCTTTGGAAAGAGGCTTGCCGTTTCTCTCTATAGCTCTTTTTATAACATCCTTGACCTCTCCTTCTTCATAACCCCATTCTTTCAAAGCGTAAATTCCACGACCGACCAAAACGAATCTGTCATCCTTTATCAATTCATTGTGAACCGTTTGCGGGTTGATGTCCTTGCCGATCGATTCGGCCACTTTTCTGAAATGAAGCGGTTTATCCGCTTTTTTTAAGCTTATATAAGCCATATCCTTGACTCCTCGGGGGCTGATTTCCGGCCAATCACTGAGCCCGTAAAGACCTTGAGGGCCCTGTTTTATCGTTTTGGAAATATCCAAATAAGAAATAAATTTATGAGTGGGATAATCCGGAGAAGATTTTAAATCTTCCAATGGAACCGGCTTTTTTTTGGATTTCAGCTTGTCGTAAGAATTTTGTATTATATTTTCAGCAGTATCAATCGACTTTTTATCCGTAAGCCAATGAGAATAAAAATCGTTGTCTTCATTGTTTTTATCAAAAAAATCACTCAAGCTCAAAAGAAAAAGCACATAATTTTCATTACCGTCCTTGCGCCCACCCAATATATAAAGGAGTTGATCCTCTCTTTTCAGTCCACCGAAATCATCTATCGTCTCTTCAAAATTATATAAAACTTCTCCGTGTTTTTTCACTTTTTTGCTCAACTTCTTAAGGCCCTCCTTTTCTATCTGACGAACCCTTTCTCTGGTTATCTGATAACTTTCACCGATAGACTCCAAAGTTTCCTGCTGACCGGACTCTTTCAGCCCGAACCTTCTCAAAATTACATCTTTGGTTCTGCCGGGTAAATCCTCCAATAAATCGGAACAAACTTTGGGATAATCGTACATTTTTTTGTCCGAAGACCGCTGTTTTCACTCTTCGGAAATTATTTTATCTTTTTTTATTTTACCATTATTATCTAACTTTATCAATACGCTCTTTCCAGAAAAGAAGAAGTGAGCTGGCTAAAAATATTGAAGAGTAGGTTCCCAAAACGACACCTAACACCAAAGCCAAAATGAAATAAAATAAGGTTTCTCCGCCAAAAAACAAAATTGCCAGAAGAACCAAAAGGGTGGTTAAGGAGGTATTTATCGAACGAGTCAATGTTTGATTCAGGCTTTCGTTGACGACTTCGTTGAATTTTCCACCGGCTCGATTGATGTTTTCCCTGATTCGGTCGAATATTACTACGGTATCATTTAAAGAGTATCCCAGGGTCGTAAGGAGGGCGACAGCTATGGGAATTGTAAACTGAACACCTCTGAAATTACCTAAAATTGCAAAAATTCCGATTATTATCAAGACATCGTGAAAAAAAGCTATCACGGTCGCCGTGGTTCCGTATTGCCAAGAAGAAACCGGCCCGGATGAGCCTGAAAACGCAAACGCTATATAGATGATAACCAATACGGAAGCGAGTATCATGGCGATGATGGTCGTATTTCTCAGCTCTCGACCCACCGTCGGCCCGACCGATTCGAAGTATCTCTGTTCGGCACCCTCCAGAACGGGCATTATTTCTCCGTAAAGATCCTCATCCGTCTCCGTAGTTCTTATTAAAAAGGCGTCATCATCGATTTCTTGAACTTGAAATTCTCCCAAATCCAATTCCGCTAAAGAGCTTCTCACTTCTTCTATGGGAGGACGGTTTTCTTCATAGCCTATCTCCATAATGCTTCCCCCGGCCAATTCTATCCCGAAATTCAATCCGAAAAAAATAACCGCAAAAAGACTGATCAAAATCAAGCTTCCGGAAAAAATGAGGTATTTATTTCTATGTTTGGTAAAATTTATCATCTCCAAAGCTTTTTAATTTCCGTTAATTTACCGTGTGCAAAGGATAAAATTAAACTTCTGGTTATTATCATGGCCGTAAAAAGGCTGATCAATATACCGATAATAAGAACCGTAGCAAATCCCTGTACGAAGCTCGTTGAAACGAAAAAGAGAATGAATGCAACCAAAACCGTGGTTAAATTACCATCTCTTATCGACGGCCAGGCTCTTGAAAACCCTTCCTCCACCGCTTTTTCAAATGTCTTATCTGCCGCAAACTCTTCTTTCATTCTGGAAAAAATCAAAATATTGGCATCTATCGCCATTCCTATCGAAAGAACGAATCCGGCTATTCCGGAAAGAGTCAGTGTTACCGACAAAACCTTAAAGGCGGCCAAAACTAAAATTACATAAATGAGAAGCGATACGGAAGCTAAAAATCCGAGCATTTTATAATAAATACACATAAAAACTATCACCGCCACGAGACCCAAAAGTCCCGCCCTTATCGATCTCTCCAAAGACTCCCTTCCCAAAGCGGGACCGATGCTTCTTTGAGAGATCAATTCTATCGGGACCGGCAAAGCACCTATCTGCAAATCTCTCTGCAATTCTCTGGCTTCTTCAACATTCATATTTCCGCTTATCTGCGCTCTTCCGCCCGGAATTTCTTCCCTGATGGTCGCAATTTGAATTACGTTTCCATCCAAATAAGTCGCCATTGGTTTGTCTATGTTTTCCTTGGTTATCTCGTGTAATATTTCCGCTCCCTCATTATCAAAATCGAGACTGACGGCCGGTTCTCCGGTCACTTGGTTGAATTGCACTTCCGCTCCCCTTAAAAATCTTCCGGTCAAACCACTGGAAACGAATTCGTCTTCCAGCGCCAGATCCCAATCCTCGATTTCTTGTTCCAGCAACTCAATATCCTCATCGGTTATTTCGGCAATACTTTTATCCAAAAAGTCTTCCACCTCTCTTTTTTTCTCCTCTATCGCCTCAATTTCATCATCCGGTCTCAAAATTTTGAATTCCAAGAAGGGAGTTTCACCTATCTGCTCTATCGCTTCCTCCTGATCACGAACTCCCGGGAGCTCAACTACGAGCCTGTCACCCCTGACTTGAACCAATGGTTCCCCTATCCCGAAATGATCGACTCTTCTTTCTATCAAATCTCTGAGAGCACGCATTCTGTCCCCTCTCTCCCTTTCATCGACATCACTGAGATCCGCTTGGTATAAAAGATGGGCTCCGCCCTGCAAGTCAAGCCCCAATTCAAAATCAACCACCTTCAATCTTCTATTGATATCGAACGTGGTCCTTTCATCAATTTCATCTATCTTTTCATTGAAAAATTCCGGAACTACGAATCCGGATATGAAAACCGCAAAAATAAGGACGATTATTGTTGTTATTACTGCTTTTTTCTTCATAACTTCGACAAGTATGACAAATTAATTACATTATGTCAAAAAAACCGGGGCTCTCTTGGGAGCCCCCGTGATCTACTTTTTTCCCTCACCGATTAATTCTTTTAAATATGACTCCAATTCGATTAAATTTTCAGCAATTCTGCCTTTTGTGGAGTCTTCGAGTAACTCACAGCATTTACTCAAATCGACCGACGGAGAATCTATCTCTTCCACCAGCTCTCCCATCTTCTCTATTCTCCTTTTCAGACTTTCCCATTTTTTGTCCGCTTCACAGCTCATTCAATTAACCCCCTCCGGTTAAAATTTTTAAAGCTCCGGGGTGAATTGAGATGTGGGCCCTTTTCATTTTTTGAATTTCGCCGTCCATATGAGTTAATACTTCGGAAGAAAATTCGAGATTCGCTTTCACCGCTTTGAATTGATTCATGTATCGGCGGTTTTTCAGCTGAGCCCTTAAAGAATCGGTTAAAAAAATTGCTCTCTTGAAAATCGAGCACGGATAAACCATCAAAACGCCCAGTTTTTTATCCTTGAGTGGTTCCGATCCGTTATTTATTACAAAACCTCCACCTTCCGCTCTTCCGTTTGCAAAAACAAGCATCAGGAGCTCATTTTCCATCCGCAAATTATCATCCTCTTCCATTACGAAAGAGCCTTTGAATTCGAATGTCGATGGCCTTAAAGCCTCTTTGAGTGCGTTTATTTTGTAATTTTTGTTCTCCGAGCTTTTGAAGACGACTTGTGCATCAAAACCGATCCCGAAGCTATTGGAAAAATAGCGATCTCCGACTTTTCCCAGGTCAACAAACGTTTCTTCAGAATCCTCCATAATAAAAACTCTCAAAGCTTTTTCCGGATCCATCGGAATTCCCAACTCTCGAGAAAAATCATTTCCGTTTCCGCTGGGTATTATTCCCAGAGCGGTGGAAGAATAAGCCAAATGTTGAATCACTTCATTTACGGTTCCATCGCCGCCCATTACTCCCACCTTTTTAACTTTTCCGGACAATTCTTTGATCTTCTCCCCTAACTTTTTTTTGCCGTAAATCGGAACTATCGGAAAGCTCGGGTACCTCTTTTTCAACCGGTCCATAGTCTCTTTCGTCTTTTTACCCGCTTTTAAATTACAAAATATTCTGATCTTGAATCACCTCCTTGTTTTTCGGTTTTTAAAAAACAGCCTCTTCGATTGATAATTTATGAAAACAAATTTTTATATTTTTGTCAAATAAATAAAGTAAAAAGCTTCGCCTGTAGCGAAGCTTTTTTATTTTTTATTTTTACCTCCTTAAAGTCGAGTACTACTTTCAAGGCACCGGGACAAACTTTTATTTAGAGCTTCAAAGTCAAGAAGATGTTTTTCGGGACTCTTTTTTTCAAGTCCGTAATTATCGATCCGTTTCAGAAAAAGCTCGACTCTTTCGAATTCATCTTTGTAGGGGGTCGCTTTAAATGCACTCATCAGATCGAATTTGCAACCAAAAATCGCTTCTTTTATTTCATTCGCGGTCGTTTTATCTAAAAATTGGCTCTTTTTGGATGCTTCCGTTTCCAGCTTGTCACAGCAGAACTTTACCCTCTTTATTATATTGGCAACCTTTTCTTCATTCACCCTTTTTATCCTTATCAATTTTTCTCCACGAACAAAACAAATTATGAATGAATCTCTGAGCCTTTCTATAACTCTCGCCTTCCTGAAATTTCCATTTTTATTATGATAATCCCTTATCGACTCGAGCCTTATCACCAGTTTGAAAAAGATCTCTTTTTCAGCTGACAGATATTGCCCCGCATCGCTATTTTCGGACACCCTCTCTCTAATCTTGAAGATTAAAGATCGAGAACTTTTAATTTCATTCTCGGGCCTTTTGAGAATATTATCGGTAAGAGCCTCCACTTCTCCGGTTAAATAATCGATCTTCTGATCCACGCAATTGAAAGCTTCCGAAAGATTGTCAAAGAGCCGACTATCTTCATAAAAATCGATAAGAATTCGTCCCCGATCATCAATTGAAAAGGTTGTCTTTTCTTTACCTTCCGTAATTCGGTTTATCTCATCGATTTTTTCAACCACCAAACTCACCTCCTTTCCAAATTGATGATAGCATTTTTTTCTTATCTTTCAATCGGAGGACGGAACTTTTAACTATTTTCCGTGACACTTTTTATACTTTATGACATCTCCCGTGTTGGGATCTATTTTTCCGCAGGGACAGGGATCATTCCTTCCCACGTTTTTAAATTTTCGAGAATCGGTTGACTTCATTTTGTTGTCGGAATCATCAATCTTTTTCTTTTTCATCGTTATTTTTCCTTTTCCGGGAATCCTTATTTTGGTGGTCGTAACCTTCATCATCCGATCCACTATTTTTCTTTCTATTTCGCTCATCATGCGCTTGAAAGCGACATGACCTTCTTTTTTATATTCAACCAGCGGATCTCTTTGTCCGTAGGCCCTGAGTTTTACCGAATCCTTTATCTGGTCCATGTCTTCCAGATGTTCGGTCCAATGAATATCCATCGTTCTTAAAACCACGGCTTTTTCCACCTTTCTTATCTTTTCCCCGATCTCTTCTTCCTTTTTTTCATAATCGGAAACCGCTTCTCCGTATTTTTTAAAAAGATCGATTATATAGGATCTCAAACCCTCCTCCTTTTCAGCCATTTCCAACATTTCGTCACGTAAAGAATAAAATTTTTCCCGGTGTTTGCTCAAAACTTCATCATATTGCAAAACGTACTTTCTGGCGTCGAAATGCATTCCTTCCACTTTTTTTTGAGCGGACTCTATTACTCCGGAAATCATTTTATGTTCGATCGGCTGATCTTCGGGAACATTCAAAGTCTCCATCAAACTTTCAATTCTCTCCGAACCGAACACTCTGAGAAGTTTATCTTCCAAAGAGACGAAAAATTGACTTTCACCGGGATCTCCTTGCCTTCCACATCTTCCTCGTAGCTGGTTATCTATCCTTCTCGCTTCGTGCCGTTCGGTTCCCAGTACGTAAAGCCCCCCTAACTTTTTAACTCTTTCCGCCTCTTCCTTGTCGGGGGGATTTCCTCCCAAAACGATGTCAACCCCCCTTCCGGCCATGTTGGTAGCGACGGTAACCGCCCCCGAACGGCCGGCTTGAGCAATTATCTGACCTTCTTTCTCATGATTCTTAGCATTGAGAATTCGATGATCTATTCCCGCTCTTTTAAACATTTCACCTAAAAGCTCATTTTTCTCTATTGAAACGGTACCCACCAAAACGGGCTGTCCTTTATCCTGTCTCTTTTTGACTTCCCTTACCACCGCTTTGAATTTTCCCGATTCGGTCCTGAAAACCTTATCTTCGAGAGCTTTTCTCACAAGTGGCTTATTGGTCGGAATCTGAATCACTAAAAGATCATATACTTTGTCGAATTCCTCTTCGGCCGTCTTGGCCGTTCCGGTCATTCCGGATAATTTTTCATACATTCTGAAAAAGTTCTGAAAAGTAACTTTAGCCATCGTTTTCGATTCCGCCTGAATCGGCAATCCCTCTTTGGCCTCTATCGCCTGATGAAGGCCTCCGGACCAACGTCTTCCGGGCATCAGCCTTCCGGTAAACTCATCAACTATTATCACTTTGTCGTTTTTTACTACGTAGTGGGTATCTTTTTCAAAAAGAGGCCTGCCTGTCTCCGGATTTTTAGCTTGTGCTCTCAAGGCCTGTTCCAAATAGTGCAAATACTTCATCCCCTTCGATTCATAGATATTTTCCACGTCCAAAATTTCTTCAACTCTTTTTATGCCTTCTTCAGTAAGAGTGACGGCTCTTTCTTTTTCATGCACCTCGTAATCCTTCTCCGCTTTCAGGAGAGGCACTATGCGGGCAAAGTCCTTATAGCGCTCCGAACCCTCCGTATCCGGTTGAGATATTATCAGCGGAGTTCTCGCCTCATCTATTAATACCGAATCTATCTCATCGATAATGCAGTAATTGAAACCTCTTTGAACTTTTCTGTCCAAACTACCGGCCATATTGTCTCTGAGATAATCGAATCCGAACTGATTATTGGTTCCGTAAGTTATGTCCGCCTCATAGGCCTCGGATCTGCTTACCGGACGTAAGAAATCTTCTTCGACTTTGAAGCTTCCCAATTCGTCCCTTTTTTTGTCTTTTTCTTCGTCCACTTCGGTTTCATATTCCGAATCATAGAGAAACGCCTCCCGATCTCCTATGCAACCGGTAGTAAGACCCAAAAGATCATAGATTTGTCCCATCCAAACCGTATCTCTTTTGGCCAAATAATCGTTTACCGTAACCAAGTGCGATCCTTTACCCTCTAAAGCGTTCAGATACATTGGGCAGGTGGCAGTAAGGGTTTTACCTTCACCGGTCTTCATTTCGGCCACATCGCCGTTATGCAGCGTTATAGCTCCCATTATTTGGACGTCATAGTGCCTTTGATCCAAAGTTCTTTTGGCTGCTTCCCTGACCAAAGCGAAAGCTTCCGAAAGTATGTCGTCCAGAGTTTCGCCCTTTTTCAATCTGTTTTTGAATTCTTGGGTTTTAAGCTTAAAGTCTTCTTTTGAAAAACTTTCAAATTCTTTCTCGAGGGAATTGATTTTTTCAACTTTCGGTTTTAAATTTTTCAAGTATTTTTCATTGGGATCTCCGAATATCTTTGTCAATATGGACATGGGTAAATTGTGAATTCTCAGTTGTTAGTTTTGAATTCCTTTAAAAATTTAAGTCTTCGTAATCATCGGCCTCTTCTTCTTTCGGGTTAGCTGCTTTTTCTCTTATCTTTTTTGCTTTTATTTCTCCTTTTCTTTGTAGGGTGGATTGCTTATCCTTGTATTCCTTGACTTGTCTTTGGAGTTCGTAGCGAACTTCGGAAACCGCTTCTTTGGGGCTGGTGGAAACATCTTCCGCTCTCAAAGAAGCCCCCGGTAAAAACATCTGAGCTTCAACTCGATAAACATCTCCTTTGTTTTGTCCTCTGGTAATTTTTTCCATCTCTATTTCCAAATTAACCCTCGCTTTGGCGTCTCCACCGACTTTCTTTTCGTCCTTTTCTTGCTTAGCTAAAAGATTGGGAAGAAATTTTTCAACTTTGGTTAGCTTATCTTTGACATATTTCTTCAAATGCCCGGTAAGCTCCATATTTTTTGTTCTTATCTTTATTTCCATATTTTTTGTCGATTAATTTTTAAAGATACCTTATTTCTCTTTCCAGCTCAATTCCGAATTCTTTTTTTACTTTCTTTTTTATCAATTGGATTAAATTCTTAACGTCATCCGCATCGGCGCCATCTTTATTTATTATGAAATTAGCGTGTTTTTCGGATACTTCCGCTCCACCTATTCGACTACCTTTCATGCCGACTTTCTCCACCAGGTACCCGGCCGGTATCACTCTGTTTTCATTGAACTTTTTCATCATCGGATATCTGCTTACAATCTCATTGTCTTCAATGCTCGTTTCCGGATTTTTAAAGATGCTGCCCGCAGAAGCCGCATCCACGGGATGGTTTTTCTTTCTATGATTAAGATTCAACTCAATTCTCTCCCTGATTTTTGCAGGTGAATCCTTTTCGAGCCGTATCGTTGCCGAAAGAATCACTAAATTTTCCCGCTTGAAAGTACTGTTTCTGTAAGAGAAGTTTATCTCATCCCGCTTCAATATCTTCTTTTTTTGATCTTTTAGAACTTCCACTTCTTTGAGGTTATCGGCAACACACCTCCCGAAAGCTCCGGCATTTCCGTAAACGGCTCCGCCCATGGTGCCCGGTATCCCGGCGGCCCACTCCATTCCGGTTCTTGATTTTTGCAGACTGAAATCAGAAAGCCTGTGAAGAGAAGCGCCGGCCCCGACTCTGAAAATTCCCGGCTTCAAAGTTTCTATTTCTCCACTTCTGAGTTTTACGGTAAGCCCTTTTATCCCCTCTTCGGAAATTAAAACATTCGAGCCTCCCCCCAAAACGGTCAAGGGTATCTCCTTCTTTTGAGCTTCTTTGACAACTTCTTCCAATTCAGTTTTTGAGTCTACGGGAACAAAAAGTTCGGCCGGTCCACCTATTTTAAAAGTCGTCTCATCCGCCAGTGGAAAATTTTTTTCTATTTTCGAGTTCATGCAATCAGTTTTCCGGATTTACCAATTGACCAATAAAGAGAATCGTTTCCGTTTCCGGCTCTTCTATTACAAAAAGGAAAGGTCGATTAAATTCCAAAATCATCGGTGCCGACTCCAACCTCATCTCTACCGCCGTGGCCGCGGCCGCTTCGGTCCCTTTTTCATCCACCTCTATGAAGGAGGCGTGCAAAACATCGGAAATAAATACATTCAATTCTAAAGCTTCCAAATCGATCATGTTGGAGAAATCAGCTTCGTTTCTGTCAAAAGATTTTTCCATGCCCATCTCCATTAATGCGTCAACCATACTGAATTTGTCCTCCATCGTAAATTTCGGAAAGCGTAATACGACCTCTCCCTCTTCCGTCGGTTTCATTTCCGAAAAATAGTCCGGATCGAACTCTTCATAAAATTCACTCAAATTTCTGTCATCGGTGGGCATAAAAGCGTGAAAGAGATAATCTCCGTCTTCATATTTTATGGTTATCGATTTTAAATTCTCACTGATTCCATAAAGGTAATCACCTTCGTTTTTCATCATTTCAACCGGAACTTCTCCTTCCGGACTCTGAAAATCTCTTTCCGTAGTCTCTGCCTCATCAAATTCTTCCGCCCAAATTCCTTTAAAATATATCGCATTGATCAAATATGAAACCACGTCTTCATCTATCGGTCCCGGATCTATTATCTCTTCTATTTTCTCTCGAGTATTTTCATAAACCCAATCATTTATGGGTTCACCGGTCTCCGGAAGCGGTCCGATTTCCGCTTCAAAATATTTCTCTCCATCAGTCTTGTAATTTTCCAAAAAAGGAATATCCTCTCTTAAAAAGAAGGCATTGGCGATAGCCACCTCGTTTTCATCCGAAAAATGCTCCAAATACTTTTTCAATCCCAAAGAATCCTCCATTAAAGCTTCCATCTCCATCTCGTTTAATCCCAAAACCTCTCTCATCTCCGTAGCCGTTTCTCCGTCGGCTCCCCGGTAAGCCATGATAAGCGCCGTATGAATACTGTAAGGAGAAATGAATAAATTTTCATCCGCTTCCGCCAGAGTTAAAAAACTATTGAATGAAAACTCTCTCATTGCGGAAGATATCGCTGTTAATTCTTCCGGATCTCTGAGATCGGGATCATCTTCAACCGGATCGATATCGGGCCAAAAATACAAAATTACGAAACCGATAATAAGAATTAGAATTATTGTGGCTGTTTTTTTCATATTTGATATTTTTAAGTTAAAATCATCATTTTAAGTATATCATTTAAACATAAAATTAAAAGACCCGCCCGAAGGCGGATCTTTAATTTTTGTCTGTAAATGCTCTACTCCACCGGTTCAAGTCCTTCAAATTCTCTCATGAGAGGATCAAGCAAGATGTTGGGCCCTCCTACCAAATCACGTAGAAGAACAAATTCCTCAGGTGCATTAATTTCGAATTCTTGGTTGAAGTTATCATAGTCGACGATAGTGGAAACGACCGTTTCCGCCGGCATCTGATCGACAAACTCTTCCATTTCTTCCAAGTCCTGCCACTGAGCAGCCATATCGGTAACCGATTCCATTCTCACTCTCAAGATATATTCTCCGTCGGTGTAGATGAAAAATTCCATATCTTCATACGCTCTCTCCATTTCCTCTCTGATCATTTCCATGTCCTCATCATCGAATTCTTCAAACTCTTCCAAAATTCCGAGTTCGGAGAACAAAACTTCATAAACTTCCATCAAATTGTCAACATCGAATTCAACCTCATATCTGTCAACGCTCCTTTCACGCAATTCAACACTTTCTACTTCTCTTACCGTAAAAAGCTCTCTTTCCCAAATCTCTCTTTCAAGTTCTTCCAACTCGGCCATTATTTCGGCAACCGTTTTCACTTCTTCATCTTCTTCCGCCAAATCGGCAAGAAATTGATTCAATGTTTCGGGCACATTTTCAGCCACCAAAATCCAATTACCTGCAACGTCATCTCCCAAAAGGCCCGTTACGGGAAGCGGTAGCGTGTCTATTCTTCCATAAAAATCATCATCCACATAAATAAAGGAACCCTCCGCCAAAAAAACCGTGCCTTCCGCACTCATTTCGGCACTCAAGCTCCCCTCTCCGGCTTTTTCAACCTCACTTATGTCCATTTGTCCGCTTATTAACGTGCTTCCCAAGCTCTCACCTTCACTGTTTATCATATCGGTATCAACGGTTATATCCAGGCTGTAAGAGTCCAAGTCAAGCATATTTCTTCCGGCCCTCATTAAAACTTCTTCCGGAGAATCTTCTCTGACGAAATAAAAATATCCGAAGACGGCAAGGAGAACTATTACCAATATGGAGATAATCTTTTTAGGCTTCATTTTTTTTATCATTTATATTATTAATAAAGCTACTTTTGATGATTGTATCAAGAAGTCCGAAAGTTTTCAACTGAAACAATTTCAAACCCAACTTTATTGCCATAATTAGGCCGAAAAGACAAATTACCAAATCGGCGGACCTCCAAGTTATGCCGAAAACGGTTCCCTTTTCAAATCCGAATTCCAAACTGCGAAAACCGAAGGCCGATATCGCTTCAAGGCCACCCAAACCGGCCGGAAGCGGTAAGAGCATGGCCAGATATGCAAGTCCCTGAACAGCCAAAGATCCCAAAAAATTAAAGTTGCCGACCAAAAAGAATATCAAAAGAAAAGCTCTGACATAAATTAATCCGTGCCGTAAAAAACTTAAAGCCGCTCCTTTCCAGAAAAAGCTTTTTCCGGGTGAAAAAAAACGCAAAACATTCGCTTCCGTATTGAATATGAACTCCCCGTTTTTCGTAGATTTTATTCGGGTCTTTTTAAGACCGAATAAACTCAAAACAAAGAGCACTATACTCTTTTTTCCTATTGCTCGAAAATAAAAAAAGCCCAGTCCGGAGACGGTCAAAACCAAAAATAAAACTATGAAGCGAAAAATCCATATCTCCGGAAACTCACCGAAATGGAGAAAAGCGATAATCCCCACTACGATAAAAATTATGTGAAAAGTCCCATCCAGAATCTTGTCTATTATTACCGAAGAAAAGCTTTTCTCCCAATCAATGTCCAAAATTTTCCCGGTCAAATAAACCCTTAATGCTTCTCCTCCGAAAAGTGAAACCGGAGTCAAATAATCAACCGAAAAGCCGACACTCCAGATTCCCGCCAACGAAAAAATATCCACTTCTTCTCCTTGACAATTCAATATCACTCGCCACCTCCATATGCTGACAAGCATTGTCAGAACGGTTAACGAAACAATTGCCAAACCTTCAAGACTGAAAAAAAGAAAAAAGGTTTCTGTCAGAGTTTCCGGACCGGACCTTCTTAAAACCAGATAAAAAATTATCAATCCGAAAAAAAGAGCGATTAAAAATTTACTTATCTTTTTCATTCTTCACTATCGAAGGTTATTTATTTTAGCTATCGTTCGAGACCCCACATAACCGGTTCCCTCA
The DNA here is from genome assembly GCA_003551845.1 of Candidatus Nealsoniibacteriota bacterium. Classification (GTDB taxonomy): domain Bacteria; phylum Patescibacteriota; class Minisyncoccia; order Minisyncoccales; family PWPS01; genus PWPS01. The sequence goes on along the minus strand of PUNQ01000015.1, from coordinate 5,407 downwards.
TCCAGTCCGAGGGGGTGTAATATTTCCTCCGCATGCTCTTCCTGAAATCTGATTACCGCACTCTCCGTCAATTCCAAAAAATTCCCGGTTATCATCGCTTCCGGATAAATGTCCGGCTCCGTCGCTAAAAAAAGCTGCAGACACCTGACCGATTGTGAATCCCTGATTCCGTAATAAAGCGGTCCTTCTATTCGGCAAGAATCGGGATACCCTCTTCTTTCTAAAATAGCTCTGATTCTTTTTAAAAATTCCCTCATCAAGTTCAATCTCTCCAAGGTTCGGTCATTTTGATTGTCTCCCGACAGCTCAGCTTCCCAGCTGAAAAGATAACTCCCTTCAGCTCCGTTGAATCCTTCCGTTTTTTCCTGAACGCTCGGCATTATCGTCAAGGATTCGTAGTCCGTATTGAATCCCTCCACTTTCAAGCTTCCCTCTCCTCCATCAATCTTCATCCTTTCCACCTCACAGCCCCCCTCTTTAAAACAAAGCAAATAAGGGATACTTACTTTTAGATCTTCTTCCATTTTAAAATTCAATTCCAGCGTTCCTCTTCCTCCGGTTATTTTGTGCCAATTACCCGCCCAATGCTTAGTTCTATATTGAACCGAGACACTGCCTCTTTGACCCGATGGAAGATAGTTGGTAGCCGGCGATATTCTCAAATTTTTCAAGTCTTCGCTCTTAAAGCAGAATCTTTCTCCCAAGTCACAATCATTTACGAGCACGGCTACTTTGAAATTGTCAAAAACCTGATTAAAGTTTTTTTCATATCCACCTTTGTCAAGAGCATAATTTATGCTTTCTATTCCCACCTTGCTTGATTTTAATGAGTCAATGAGAATATCAACTCCGTAATGATCAACCATGTATTGAGTGAAAATATTGACTACTCCGTAATCAGCTCTTTGACCCACCCATTCGGTGAGCGATATGTCCGGGTCTCGAAGAAAAGTATCCATCCTTTTATCCAAATTACTACCTTCATGATCATCATAACCCAAAAAAGTCGGCATAAATTCCGCACGGGCTTCATTAAGCCAAACCTCTTCCCTGACACCTCTCAATCTTTCCTTTTGGTTAAAAACTAAAAGGTGCATAAATTCATGAGCTAAAAATCCTCCCTTGTCTTCGTAGTCCAAAACCCGGGTGCTTAGATATAAGAGACTAATTTCATTTGACCGTGGGCTTTGATAACGAGAATACTGATCTCCGGAATTGAAATAACCCCCGGCTCCTTCTTGCATCGGATGAAAAAGAACCGAAACGTTCCTGTTCCCGGTTACCGGATGGATCGGCTTGTTCCCAAAAGCTTCCGTCATCTTGTCGAGTATATTGGACTCGAATTCCTCGTCCAGATCATTGATCTTATCGAGGTAGATATTTTGTCTTCTTTCCGATAATTCATCCCACCAATCCTTGTCGACGTAAAAATAAAGATTCTCGGTTATTTCTACCAACTTTGCATCCAATTCTTTTCTGTTTTCTTGGTCATAAGAGCTCTCGATAAAGAAACGGCTGACACTACCAACTTCCCCGTCCTCCGCATAAGCGAAAAAGAAGGGAGAAAGAAAAAAAAGTATTAAAATTAAAATCTTTTTTCTCATTTTTTAATCCTGTTTCGGTTGGAATTAAATATTATAACTATGATACTGTAAAAGATACCTTTAAAAAGCTGTGCTCGAAAGCACAGCTTTTTTTATAACTCGAATTCTTCAATTTGTTTTTCCAAATTTTCAATTTCTTCATCGATACTGTTTCCCAAATCGTCAATATCCTTTTCCAAGTCTCGTTCTTCTTTTTTATTATTCTTCTTCATTCCGTCTGATTTTAAAACGAAAAACAAAATTAAAATCAAGGCGACGACCAAGCCGCTGACAATCGCAAAAATACGCATATTTTTCAATCCTTCCACCGGATTGCGCGAAGTTGAATTATCTACAAGTCTTTAATTTTTTAAGTGCTTTTCTTTTCGCTATTCCTTTGAAGGATTGCTTTTATTCCTGGTTGATTATAACTTTTAAAATATCTTTAGTCAATCAAGCGATAGTAAATTATTCCGAAGTATTCATGAAATGCCAAATCCGCTTTTCTCAAATTTCCACTGTTGGGAATAAACTCTTTCAGCTCATAGTTATCTTGATTTTTTGCTCTGAAATCGGTTGGGGCGGGAATCGGATTTGCATCCAATCTTTCAAATTCGGAGAGCGCTCTCTTCATATGGTAAGCGGAAGTAACCAGAAAAAAGGGCTCTTGTCCTATTTTTTCAACAACCCGCTGAGCATTCTCTCTTGTATTTTTCGAATTGTCTTCAATATAAATATTTTCAGCGGGAATGCCTCTGCTTGCAAAAAAGATTTCTATAGCGGAAAGATTCTCCTCATTATGATGTGTCGGTGTCTTCGTTCCGGAAATAATTATATTGATTTGGTGGTCTTTCAGATTTGAAATTCTAAGCGCTTCCCAACTTCTTAAAACATCTGATTTTTTACCACCGGACAAAACCACCACGATATTCGCCTCATCCAACTTTTCAAATGAAAGGTGTTCCTGCTCTCTCTCCAGAGGGTTGATAATCAAGTTCGCTCCCGGCGTAATGGATAAAAAATAATAACTTAAAATTCCGAAAAGAAGAAGGTATTTGCCCCTTTTTCCATTATTGGAAAAAACCAAAATGGAACCGGCAAGAATCAGTAAAAAAATCAAAGTTCCGGGAATGAATAGGGCCTTGAAGATATCAGTTGTCATAATTATAGTCCCGGAGAGAAATTTCTCCATTTGTTAAAAATTGAAAGTGGCTTCTTGATTCCGAGCAAAAGACTAAAAAGCCATCAACGTATAACTCAGAGCCATGGCGATAACCAAAATAAAAACTATTATTTTTTTTGTTTTCTCACTCATGTTTTAATTTTACCTTTTTTGTGAAATTTTGTTAAGGGGGAAAGCCGGACTTTAAGCCCGGCTGTAAAATCTTTTTTTTCGCAAGTCGTTCGTCATCCACTTTAATTTATACTCATCTCCGGCACTTTTAAATTCCAAAACGGTAAAAACTTCCGTTAAAAAAAGGATGATTTCATCTCCGTAAAGGTTGGCGAACAGCACATGCCAGGCGGCATGAAATTTTTTTGGAAGCTCCACTATTTGATCATCTTTAAAATATTCGTTTCGCGGATCTCTGCTTCTGGGAAGTACGTGATGACAATCGTACTCCGGAACTCCGAATGGAGTTTTCGATTCATTTTCGGATCTCGCCACCTCTTCTCTTATTTTTATAATCTTTTCTCTTTGAAGTTTTCCGCCTCCTTTTTTTTGTTCCATCAGCCAATTGAGATGATATAGATAATTCAGCGCGTCACCGGGATGATCTATCACACCAAAGACGACAGAAAAAGCTTTGTAGAAGGATTCCGGTATCTTTTCCATCTCCGACTCGTCAAGTAAGGGGGCTGAATAGTCTTTTATGGGTCCCCACTCCATGATGCCCTCCCTTCAAATATCGACTTGCAAATAAAAAGAACTTGTTTGATTTTACTACAAAAAAAATTTTTTTCAAAATTAAAATCAAAAGACCCGGTAAAAACCGAGCCTTAACCGATCTCAATTTTATTGATACTACTCAGTTTCTTTTTCTCTGCGGGAGAAAGCGTAATATGAAGCCGCTCCGATTATCAATATCAAAATTATTATGAATATCATCAGCTCTCTCTCTTCTTCATCATCTTCTTCTTCGATATCTTCTTCCATTGGTTCTTCCTCCACTACTTCTTCATCTTCCATCAACACCAAATCATCCTGAGCAGCTGCAATCGTCTCCGTTGCCGCTTTTATTTCTTCCGGACTGTTTTCATCAGTTACTCTGTTATATTTCACAACTTGCTCATAAATTTCCCAACTTTCTTCCGTGTAGTCATCTTTTTCCACTTTCGTCAAAAGCTCCTCATAGTCCGCCAAAGCCGATTCCTTTTCAGCCCTTTCGAGAGCCTCTTCCGCTTCCACGATATGAGAAGGAGTCTTCGTGGTCGGCGCGGGTTGATAATCAGCCTGTGCGGGCTTGTAAGAGCGAGAGAGAAGTTCATCCGAAAGATCGGGCATGGGAATATTGAGCTCCGGACACATCATCATATTAATCCATCGTTTTGTGGTTCTGTAAACGTATCCGGTGGGAATATTTTCATCCGGATGAAGTCCTATTTCGACCCACGGCCTCAAAACTTCTTCTTTGTATTCAACTTGAAACCTGTTAACTGCTTCTTTTGTTCGCTTGTCATAAAATCCGTCTACCGGAAGATTTTCTCCCATAACTATATTCAAAAATATTTGTAGCTTTTTAACCTCTTGAGGGTTATTATCTGTTCCGTATCTTATGTAGTCATGCAAATAAGGCTCACATACGACTCCCAAAATTTCTTCTTCGGCCCAAATGGCATAGACCGTAATGTCATCGGTAACCTCGGTATCCGCGGTGAAAACATCTCCTTCGCCGTCTCTTCTCGTATTCCATTCCAAGAATTTATATCCGGATCTTATGGGATCGTCGGGCATATCATTTTCCAGCGGGGAGTCTTCTTCAACTTTTATATCGAAGATATCTCCTTCATCATGATTTTCGTCAAAGGTAACGGTGTATTCCTCGACCACCGGCTCTCTGGGGGTCGTTCTGGTTCTTCTTCTCGGAGCCGGGTCATCTTTTTCCCAAATGGCATAGACCGTAATGTCATCGGTAACCTCGGTATCGGCGGTGAAAACATCTCCTTCACCGTCTCTTCTCGTATTCCATTCCAAGAATTTATATCCGGATCTTATGGGATCGTCGGGCATATCATTTTCCAGCGCGGAGTCTTCTTCAACTTTTATATCGAAGATATCTCCTTCATCATGATTTTCGTCAAAGGTAACGGTGTATTTTTCTTTCGGTAGTTCGGACATTTTAAACTTAACCGTTTTGTCCGAACTATCCACTTCAAAATGTCCGTAGTAATCTTCATACCCTTCTCGCATAGCCAAGAACCAATACTTACCGTCTTCCAAATTTTTGGAGGCTTTTCCGTTTTGATCGGTTACGAGTTTGTCATTTACTTTCGTTTCATGGTCCTTGTGGGCATATATTTCAATCGATACGTCTTCCAGGCTATTCTTTTCCCAAAAAGTTACTTTGAATTCCTGTGGAACATAAATTCTTTGGAAGTAAGCCTTGACATGCTTGTCTTCGGTCATCTTGACGGTGCAGGGGCTTGCCGTTCCGCTACAATCTCCACCCCATTTTTTGAATTCCCATCCGCTGGCCGGGTTGGCGTGTAAGGTGACGTAGGTTCCTTCTTTATATGTGCCTTGCGGATCCTGTCCTTGAGCGTCACGAATTTGTCCTTGTCCGGAGGTTGATGTCGTCAAAGTATAATAATCGGGTTTGACC
>PUNQ01000022.1 GCA_003551845.1 Candidatus Nealsoniibacteriota bacterium | reverse complement strand
TACAACATCTTTAACGAAACCGCTGAACATGAAAAACAGCACGCCAAATGGATGATGAGAATGTTCAATCAAATCAAAGACGATAAGGATTTGCAAATCACCGACATTGAGGTTGAAGCTTCTTTTAACTCCATTTTGGGAGATACGGCGGAAAATCTTCAATCCGCAATTGACGGTGAGAATTACGAAAATAGCGAAATGTATCCCGAATTCGCAAAAACTGCCGAAAAGGAGGGCTATCCCAAAGTTGCCGCCCGGTTAAAGGCGGTGGCTCAATCGGAAATGTATCACGAAGAAAGATATAAGAAACTTTTAAAGCAGGTTGAAAAGGAAACTTTCTTTAAAAAGGACGAAGAGCTCGAGTGGGTCTGTTTGGAATGCGGAAGGATTCACAAAGGAAAAACACCTCCGGAGATCTGTCCCTCTTGTGATCATCCCAAAGATTATTATAAGTTGAAGTGTGACAAGTATTGATTAGTTGACTCTCTTTAACCCGTTTTTAAAGCACCGGACTTGTTCCGGTGTTTTTATAGTTTGAATAAGGGCTTGCCTTTTTTAAAATAAGTTGTATGATTTTAAAAAAGGAGGGTGCGGTTATGCAATTGAGAGAAATAAACGTATACGAATTAAAAAAAAGGGAAAGAGTGACGCCTGAAAAAGAAAAGCGGATTAAAGAGATAAATGTTGTAATTCGGAAATTCAACAGTTATACAGAGCAATTGGAAAACGGAAACTGCACTAAGTGTATTCGTCTGACGAGAGATACTATAGAAGCACTAATTCGGACGAATAAAGATCTTGTGGAAAAAACTCAAGAATTGTAAAAAAGCGGCTCATGAGAGCCGCTTATTTTATTATTTTTTATTATTTTTTCGGGATGAGTCTTTATCCTTGTAAAGCACACCCGCAAGGAAAAAAAGCAAAGCCACCAGATAAAGAATTTCTCCGATTATCCTCCCTGTTGCCGGATATTTTATTGTGACTAAATAATTGAAAGCGATACCGAAACAGAAAAACAAAGCCGCTCCGAGGGTGAGCAAGCTTCTCTTAAAAACATAGCCGTCCTTGAAATCGGGAAGAACCACTTTTATGTAATTGATTGAAGAAGCTATCAAGGATATGAAAGCTGCAACCCCTATTATAATAATTCCGGCTTGAGAATAGATATCCGATCTGTGAAGTCGTAAAATAAATCCTCCGATTTCTTGAATCGGAGTTTCGGGATAGTCAATCAATCCCCTGAAAGAAAGTAAAACACTTACTGAAGAGATGGTAAAAACAATAAGGGGAAAAAATCTTTTCCAAAATTCATTTTTCAATATATTCAAGGGAATATAAGCAAAAAGCATTATTGCCAGCAATATAAGTCCCCTTCCGATGATATTGAGAGAAGAAAAAATATAATCCACCCTTAAATTAATAAGTCCGGCAACCGAAAGAGTTGAAAATAAAAAAACGAAAGAAAGTAAAATAAAGGTATAAAAAAAATATTTTACATTTATGTCTTCCGGCCTTCTCTTAGATGAGATGTTGAGTTTGTAGGATATGTAAAGAGCCACTGAAGCTTGAAGTCCCCCCAAAATTAATTCTATCGGCATCTTTATTATGATTTATTTTTTACATTATAGCTGAAGTTTTTAAAAAATAAAATTTTATTTGCAAATAATTAGATTTTATTCTATAATAAAAAAGGAGGTGATCTAATTGATCGAGGATAATTTTTCCATTTTTTCAAATGATTCCGAGGCGGTTTTAGTCGACCCCTTCCTAAAACTGAATCCTTCGGATGAACTACTTATTGCTCGAAGTGAATACTTTGATCTGATCGAGCAATATGCTGAAGCGAAAACCGGGAGGGAAAAGAAAGGTCTCAGTTTGAGAATAAAAGAAAAGAAGAATCAAATTGAAAAAATGATGAAATAATCAAGGCAAGTAAAATAAGCGGCCCTTTTTTAATATTCGGGTCGCTTTTTTAATTGTAAAATTTTTCACCTCTCAGTTTTTCCGGAAGAAAGCTTTTTTTCGAATACATTTCGTATTTTTCTCCGTATCCTTTATTTTTCATTAATTCGGTCGGTGCGTTTCTAATTTTTAGAGGAATTTTCAGATTGCCGTGCTTTTCCACCATCTTCAAAGCTTTCTTATAGCCGTTGTAGGCCCCTCTGTCCTTTTTGCACTTTGAGAGATAAACTGCACCATGTGCCAAATTAATTCCCGCCTCCGGAAGCCCTACCGTCTCCACCGCTCTGAAAACTTCATTTGCCACTACCAGGGCGGTGGGCTTGGCCATTCCTACATCTTCGGAAGCGAAGATCACCATTCGTCTTGCGATAAACTTGGGATCTTCTCCTCCTTTTATCATCCGAGCCAAATAATAAAGGGCGGCATCCGGCTGCCCGGCACGCATCGATTTTATAAAAGCCGATATGGTATCATAATGTCCGTCACCTTTTTTATCATGCCTTATATGAGCTTTTTGCAGGCTTGATCTTAAATTTTTAAGAGTTATTTTTCCGTAAAGCTTCTGTGTGTTTTCCAGAATTGTCAGAGCCTGCCTTCCGTCACCGTTGGAAACCGATGCGAGCCACCCTTTTTGTTTTTCGGTCAAATTAAAATCGGTTCTTTCCAATATTTTTTTGATTTCACTTTCCGCAAGAGTTTCGAATTGAAAAACTCTACATCTTGAAAGAAGTGCCGAAATAACTTCGAAGCTGGGATTTTCGGTAGTCGCTCCAATAAGGACAATTTCTCCCGATTCGACATAAGGCAAAAGAAAATCCTGCTGAGCCTTGTTTAATCGATGAATCTCATCCAGGAATACAATCTTCGGACGATTTCCGAAGTCGAGCCGGACTATCTCTTTCATATCTTCTTTTTTTGCGGAAACTCCCGACAGTTTAAAAATTTCAGCATCCAAATTTTCTGCATATATTTGAGCATAGGTCGTTTTGCCCGTTCCCGGAGGACCCCAAAGTATAAAAGAGAAAAGATGTTTTTTCTCTATTGCTTCTCTGAGAGGCTTTCCTTTTCCGACAAGATGTCTTTGTCCGACGAATTCGTCGAGTGATTTCGGTCTTATTTTATGAGCGAGTGGCTTCATTTTAATTTATTTAAGAATTTTCCGACTCTGGGATCAACTATTATATCTTCAGCTTTTATCGGGCGCTTAAGGCTTAGATTTTCGAGTCCGGTACACCTACTTAATGCCACATAGGCCTGGCCGTGTGAAAACGTTCCTCTTCCGAAATCTATCATTGCTTTATTGAATGTTTTTCCTTGAGATTTGTGAATCGTCAGTGCCCAGGAAAGTTTTAAAGGGAGCTGGTGGAAGGACCCCGCTTCCTTCGATTCAATTTTATCATCCTTTTCATTGTAAGTGAATCTGATTCGTTCCCATTTATTTTCGGTTACTTCAACAATTTCACCATTTTCCAATTTTACTTTTACTGCAGGTTCGGAAGAGTTTTCAATATTTAAGATTTTTCCGACATCTCCGTTTATCCATCTTCCTTCCGAATCATTGTTCAAAAGCATCACCTTGGCTCCTTTTTTTAAAATAAGTTTTTCCTTGGTCGGAAGGTATGATTTTGGAAAATTACCGGTTACTCTTCCCTTGAACTCATGTTTTTTTTCCGACAGCTTCTCAAGTTGATTTTGGTTTATTCGATCAGCTTTTTTATTTGTGGTGGTTAAAAAAACTCCGTCATTATCAAAATTAAAATTGTCTTTGGTATTTCGGTTCAGTAGATCCAAATCCTCATTATTAACTTTTCCGGATCTGATTTTATTCAATATGGAGATGAACTCGGGATCGGATTGCCTGTGAATCGTTCTGAGCTTAATACATTGAGGATTAATTTTCTTAAATTGTTTTGAAGAAAAGAAATACGGACTTTCATATCTCATCTTAAAAAAGTCTTTTTCATTATTGGGTAAAACCGGTGGAAGTTGATATAAATCCCCGACCATTATCATTTGCACGCCTCCGAAAAGCTTATTCCCGTATCTTTTCTTTTGTAAAAATAGACCGACACAGTCGAGAAGATCGGCTCTGACCATCGATATTTCATCGATAATCAAAGCATCTAATTTTTTATAGATTTTTTTCTTTCCATAAGATTTTCCTACATTGTCCGGATTGACACCTGGCTTGAATCCGAAAAAGGAATGTATGGTCTGACCTTTTATATTCACCGCTGCCACACCCGTAGGTGCTAAAACCGCTACTCTTTTTTTTGTTTTTTTTCTCAGTTCTTGAATGAGAGTCGATTTACCCGTCCCCGCTTTCCCGGTTATAAAGAAATGATCATCCGACTTTTCCGTTAATTCCAGGGCTTCTTTTATTTCCGTGCTTAAATTCATTTTACCTGTTTTTATAGAATACTCTCGCTCCGTATCTGAGATCTATGTATTCGAGATCGGTCATATCCCGTATCTCTTTTTCCAAAAGTATGCCGAGTCTTTCCATTTGATTCGACAAGTCATTATTCAGATTAAAATATATATCGAACTCATCCCCTGTTTTAACGAACGCACTATACGGATGTGGTAAGGAAATCGATTCGACTTCAAAAAAATCATCTTCTATTTTCTCCTTGATTTGGAAGATTAATTCTATCTTTTTTTCCGGCAAAACCCTATCTCCCAAAACAACTTCTTCCGGGTAAGATCTTAGAATATAAAAGCTCTCCTTTTGATCAACCGGTTGAAAAGCGATGCCCGCTGAATCAATTTCAAAACACTCTCTATCCTCATAGTTTTCACACCAAACAGCCTCTTTTCCTCGTTCCGTAATCTCTATCTCTATTTTATCCGGAAATATTTTATCCACTGTGGCTTTTTCTATATGAGGGTAAGAATCAATAATTTCTTTTTGGATTTTATGATTCGAAATTAAAATTAGACTCGAAGAAGAAAGTATTAAGTTGCGAGAAGCCTTATTTTTAATCAAATTTTCTATGTTTTCATCCGAAGTTAACTGACTACCGACAACATGAATATCACTTAATTGATAAAAAGGGTTGAAAACCAGATAAATGAATAAAAATAAGAAAGCGAAAAGCGAAAGCAACAAGATTTGGAAAGTGCTTTTCTTATAAAAAGGAGAACCTTCTTTTTTTTTGTATCTTTTTTTAATTTTCTTCATCTTTTTTCCATGGATAATATTGCCTGACCAGTTCTTTTTTGGGTTCTCCAACCATTAATTCTTCAATAACTTTTTCCGCCCTGATCGATTGTGACCCTTTGACCAAAATCAAATCATTCGCCTCTACAATTTCTTTCATCTTTTTAGCGGCTTCTTTCGAGCTTTCATAGTGAAATACATCTCCTTCGAAACCCTCTTCCTTTAGCGCTTGCCCAATAAGCTCGGAGTCTTTACCGATCGTTACCAAAATATCCAAAAATTGACATTTTTTTGCTATATTTTGATGTGCTCGTGTTGATAAATTTCCCAATTCCAGCATATCACCCAAAACGGCTATTTTTCTTTTTCCGGGAGCTTTCTTTAAGGCTTTGAGAGCTATTTCCGTTGAAGAAGGGGCGGCATTATAACTACTGTCTATGATATTGAAGCCGTCTCCTTTTATGAGACGCATTCTGCCTTTTGGTGGCTTGAACCCCTTACATGATTCGACCAGTCTGTATACGGGTATCCCCATTGAAATGCCGACACCGATTGAAGCCAAAACGGAATAAATCGATCCGTCGTCGAAAACATTGGGAAGCAATATTTCATGTTCTTCCGTTCCATGAGTAACGCTTAATTTTACACCTCGGGGCTCATCTTCCGTTCCCGTAAATTTTATTTTATTTCCTCTGATTTCGGCCCTTGAGGAAAGACCGTATGTCTTTACTCCGGTTTTAGCTCTTCCTTTCATCTGAAAAACTCTGCCGTCATCAGCATTGAGAATGACCGCTCCTCCTTTTCTGGTATTTTTTACAATTAAAGACTTTTCTTTAATCAGTTCGTTGATATCATTGTAAAATTCCAGATGAACCGGAATTTCCCCTATTGCGGTTACTACGCTTATGTGCGGCTTAATGAATTCGGTCAAATATTCTATTTCTCCCTTGTGGTCGGCGGCCATCTCCATCACTATTACTTCCGGATAAGCTTTCTTTTTTTTAATTAATAATTTCACCCCTTTCCAGATGATTAACAGCCAACTTTTCAAATCTTTTCCCGGATCATCAACCCCCAAAAAAACGAGTGGAGCACCTATGTCCGTATTGAAATTTTTACTGCTTTTTCGGATATTTTTGTATCGTTTGAGAGTGGTGTAAATGGCATCTTTTGTCGATGTTTTTCCCACGCTTCCGGTTACGGCTATAATCAGCGGATCGTATTTGTTGACTATTTTTTCAGTTAAAAAGCGTAATATTTTTCTTAAAATTTTCCTTTTCATTTTCTTAAAATTTTAGCGGCTAATCTATAGCCGTTGTAATTAATTTTTTTCAAAGCGATATCTCTGGCCGGTGGATACACCACTTCCTTTCCGCCGAATCCTTTTTTGAACTTCGTTACTCCCGGCATTTTTTTCTCATCTATTCCCCAAGCATCAAATTTTTCACAACCCCTTTTTTTGGATTCTTTTATTGCTTCAAAACGAATAAGTGCAGTGGCTCTGAGCTTTCTTTTTTTATAATCGAATCCGGAGTGAAGTGAGGTTGCGGTTTTTCAAAAATAACCGAAGATAGTCGTTGCTATCGTTTCTCCCTTCTTTGAGACTGCCAAAAATAATTCCGCGTCAAAAGTTTTTAATAAATTTTTAAAATATCTCTTTGAAAAACTTTCAAATTTTTTTCTTCTCTGTGTTTTTCTCAAAAGATTTAGAAAATTTTTTATATTTTTTTCACTTTTTCCTTTTTCAATCGCAACTCCTTTCCTTTTTGAATAAGCGACATCATATCGGGTTCCTTCATCAAAACTTTCCAAGATCTTTTTGGGACTGTCGGTAATATCTTTTATCAGTGTTTTTCCGGGTTGAATTCTGTGCCTTGTTTTTTTACCCATTGTAATTTTTTCCCATGGCTCCACCTTGACTGCGAATTTTCCCTCCCTTTTTGCCATATCCGCTATTTTTTTGATTAAATTATCTCTGATACGAGTCGAGTTACCGACCGGACCGTAAGGAACATAAAAATATTTTCCGAATGGATTTTTTTCTTCGAGAAATTGACAAACTCCGACCGTCCGTCCATTTTTTCTGGCTTCCAACCTTTCTACTCTTTGGTTTTTAGCTTTAAGCGCTCCCCATTCTATCGACTGGGTGAATGAAGCCTCCTTATCAAGCAGATACTTATTCCAGTGCTTTTTATTTTCCGGTTTCTTGATATTCATAATTTGGATTTAACCGAGTGTGCTTTTTCGTAAAGCTTGTATTTCATCTTTTTGATCGGAATGTCTCTGGCCGGTGGATACACCACTTCCTTTCCGCCGAATCCTTTTTTGAACTTCGTTACTCCCGGCATTTTTTTCTCATCTATTCCCCAGAAATCATATTCTTCGAAGCCGTTTTCATATGCAAAATTCATAATTTCATAGTTCAAAAGTGAAGAAGCACAAATTTTTCTCTTTTCGTAATTCATGCCGGCATGCAGATAGGTTGCTCTTTTTCCGAAAAAAGAAACAAAAGTGGCGGCGGCTACCTCTTTTTTGTGCATGGCGACAAAAAGACGAATATTATCCGTCTCGATTAATTTTTCAAAGTATTCTCTCGAGTAGATGTTGAAGCCGTGTCTTTTCGAAGCCGATTTCAAAAGCGGATAAAAATTACTTATGTCGGTGCTTCTTATAATTTCAACTCCTTCCCTTGTGGCTCTTTTAATCGAGTAGCGTGTATCTTTTTCTACTCCTGAAAGTAATTTTTTCCGATCGGACAGCTTTTTTATCAAACTTTTTTTCGGTTGGTGTCTCAAAAAAGCGGGCTTGCCGAAAGATAATTCTTTCAACGGCTCAATCAGCAAAAAGCACTTTTTTTTCTTTTTGACCTCAATTAGGAAATCTTTTATTTTTGCAACCTCTCCCAGGGGGGCGTATGGGCCGTAAAGGTAAGAGCCGAAAGGAAGTTTTTCGGTAAAAAATTGACAAACCACAATCGGTTTATCTCCGTCGAAACCGGCTAATCTGGTTACTTTTTGAAAGTGAGATTTGAAATCACCCCACTGCCATGACTGCAAAAAATTTCCTTGATTTTTGATAACAATATCATTCCATATTTTTTTGTCGGAAATCTCTTTAATTTTCATCCTGATCTATTTTTTTGAAGGGTAGATATTTGTGAAGTGCTTCGGGTATATCGATTGACCCGTCTTCATTTTGATTGTTTTCCAAAATAGCAATCAAAATTCTACCGATGGCGAAAAGGGTTCCGTTAAGCATATGGATGTGCTCCAAGTCGCCGTCTTCTTTTCTGTACCTGATATTGAGCCTTCTGGCTTGAAAGTCGGTGCAATTGGAAGTCGAATGAGTTTCTCTGTATTTTTTTTGGCCGGGCATCCAAGCCTCTATGTCATACTTTTTAGCTGCCGGATCTCCCAAATCGGCACTACAGATATCAATAAGCTGATGCGGAATCTCCAACTTTTTCATCATTTCTTTTTCCAGATCAAAGAGAAATTCGTGCTCCTTTGGAGATTCATCGGGAGTGGTAAAAGAAAACATCTCTACTTTGTCGAATTGGTGAAGCCTTAATATTCCCCTGGTGTCCTTACCGTAAGAACCGGCTTCTCTCCTAAAACAAGAAGAATATCCGACGTATCTCTTAGGTAGGTCATCTTTTTCAAATATTTCGTCGGCATGCATCGGCCCGATGACTTGCTCCGAAGTTCCGGCTAAGAAGAGATTGTCTTTTTCAACGAAAAAGATTTCATCCCTGCCTCTTTCGGTGTACCCCATGGCTTCCATCATCTCCGGCTTGATTAAAACGGGAGTTACTATCGGAACAAAACCCTTTTCGGTTAAAGTTTCAAGCGCCAGGCTGACCAGAGCGAATTGGATCTGAACCGCTTCTCCTTTTAAAAATGTAAATCTGGCACCGGATGTTTTAGCACCCCTTTCGGTGTCAATTATGTCATGCATTAGGCCGAGCTCTAAGTGATCCTTGGGCTCAAAATCAAAATCGGGTCTCTCACCTACTTGCTCTATCACCTTATTGTCTTCATCGGTCTCTCCGTAAGGCACGTCTTCCAAAGGCGGATTGGGAATTTTCTTCATCAGTTTTTCGAACTCCTCTTCCTTTTTCTTTAATTTTTCTTCCATTCCGTCGTTTTCTTCATCCAGTTTCTGCATCTCTTTGATTATTTTCTTCTTTTCCTTTTCGTCCGCCTCAGCTATTTTTTTACTTGCCTTGTTTTTTTTCGCTCTAATTTCTTCAACCTTTTGAATCAGCTCTCTTCTTTTTTCATCCACCTTTAAAAGCTTATCGATATCGACATCAACTTGCTTTTTGTCCGCCCCCTCTTGTACCTTTTCGGGGTTTTCTCTTATGTATTGTATATCCAACATAAATTTAATTTTAGTTTAATTTCTCCCCCATTTGCACGCACCAGGTGCGTGCAAGCGGGCTTATAATTAGTTTTTTTCAAGATGAAAATCCATCAAAAGTATAAGCGGTCACTTTTCTTATTTTTCCGATAAAGATTGTTCTTTTTATAATTTTCATGTAGTAGTTATTTTATCACTGATAACTCTTAATAACAAGATAAATCCACCAAATCCAACATCGAATTAATCTTAATAGACTTTACTTACAATAGACTCACTTGTGATAGGTTGAACCTATCACATCTCAAAATTAAGTTCATTTCAGACTTGTGATAGGTTGAACCTATTTTTAACTCAGGGGGACATGCAACCTATCACACTTTTACTTATTTTTATAAAAAAAGCCGCCCGATTTGACTCAAAGGCGGTTAAATTAAATAGTCGTTCTGAGCGAAGCGAAGAATCTTTATGTTGCTAGCTCAAAAGCTAATAACCACGGTGCCACTTTGATTTATTGCTTGTCTTGAGCTGTTACGGGCTCGTCCCGAGACCGGTTTTTTACCCCGATCCAACTCAGGGGCGGAAATTCCCCATCGCAGTTTTTATAAATTGTAAGTAGTTACATTATAGCTTATTTTTAGATTTGTTCAAGATATTAACAAGTGCATTTTTCGGCTTCTTCTATTATTTTTCGCATATATCTGACCGCTTCTACCGGATACTTTCCTATCGCCGTTTCTTCAGAAAGCATTACCGAGCAGGCGCCGCTGAAGACGGCATTGGCCACATCGGAAGCCTCCGCCCTGGTCGGCTTGGGGTTATTTTCCATAGAAAGAAGCATCTCGGTAGCGATGATTAAAAACTTCTCTTTTTCAAGCACCATTTTTGAAAATCTTTTTTGCACGCAAGGAACCCTTTCCAAGCTGATCGCCACACCCAAATCACCCCGGGCAATCATTACTCCCCAAGAAAATTCAAGAATCTCTTCAAAATTTTCAACTCCCCTATTCGATTCGATTTTGGCAATTATTTTACAATCCCCGAGCTTGCTTTTTATCGCTTTTAATTGCTCCACGAATTCGGAAAAAGATACGGCGACCATCTCGGGATTATAGTCCGATATTTTGTCGGTCGCTTCTATTGATCTGATATCGAATATCAATTCCGGTCCTTCATCTTCGGGGATCTTTTTCAAGTTATCTTTAATTTTGCCTTGTTGCTCTTTGTCGCTATAGGCCGTGTTTATTCTGATTATGTCGACTCCCTCTTCAATCATTTTTAAAAACACACTCTCTTCAACTGAAGCGGGTCCGACGGTGGCGATAATCTTTGTTTTTCTTTTTTTCATAATTCAAATGGATTACGTTATTAATTCTAACATTAATCCGTATTGAATGAAAAATCAATTTATAGTTTTAAAAGGCATTATTTTGTTATATACTGATAAAACAGATTAATCGTCGATAAAAATTAAAACATGAGCCAAGTTGTTGTTTTTGTCGGACAAGTATGCAATAACGATTGTATTATGTGTAGTGTGAGCGTAAATAAAAAAAGGGTCGCCTCATATGAGGAACTTGAAAGAAGATTGGAAAAAAACAGAAAGAATTTTGACAATGTTTCATTTACCGGAGGTGAACCGACCGAGCACCCCGATATAATTAAACTTTTCAAAAAAGCGAATCAACTTAATTATGAAGGAATAAAGATCAGTACCAACGGAAGAAGATTCGCGGATCCCGAATTCACCAAAAAATTAGTGAATTTGGGGCTGGGCTCTGCAAACGTAGCTATTCACGGAACTAAAGATGAGCACAATTATATCATACAAAAGAATGGATACGACCAGGCCATTCAAGGACTAAAAAACTTGCATGAAAACGGTGTTTATACATCTGTGGATTCAGTTCTTATGAAGCCAAACATCGAAAAGCTTCCGAAGATATGGCAACAAGCAGCAGAGATGGGTGTAAAATCAATCTCCATAGTTGAACTAACCCCGTACGGAATGGAAAAATCCAAATACGAAAAGCTGATTATCCCTTTTGTGGATAAAAAAAATTTCTTTTATGATAATTTGAGTTGCTTTGAAAAATTCGAACTGGTTCACGTCACTAATTTTGTGCGTTGCATCCTGCCGGTTAGTCTTCCCCGAAACTTTCACTATGTCTCATACTACACAAAACAAAATAGATGGTCTTTTGACGGATTAGCGGCTAAAAATACGGAAATGTTAAAAGAAAAGATAGAGGTTTGCAACAAGTGTAAATATTCCGATGAATGTTTCGGTTTCAGAGTTAAGCGCCTGGATGCGTTCGGAGAAGAAAATATCAAGAAAATGATGGAAATTGATAACTTTCTCAAGGAATAAAAAAAAGAGAACTCTTATTTACTTTTTATCTTGAGCTTTACTTCAGTTTTTCAATACTCTCTTGAGGGTCTTTTTAGATGTTGCACTTATCGGGATAATTTCCAATCCGGTTTTACTATCGATATAAATTATAAGCAATAAAGCCGCTATTAACTTGCTGTTTTTTGACCAATTCTTTATTTTCTAAAAATTTCAGGATCAATTCTCATTATTTTGTCGTCATTTTCTCTCGGAGATCCTCTGCCGTCGGTGTTGTTAGTCAAAACGTAAAACATTCCGTCCGGCCCCTTGCTCACAGTTCTCATTCTGCCGAAATCTTCTTTAAAGTGAACTAAAAAATCGTCAACTTCATCGCCATCCACTCTTGCTTCATAAATTGCCGATCCCCGGAGTCCGGTAAAGAAAACGGACCCGTTCCAAAAGCTCGCTCCGCTGGGCGCCCAAGTGTAATCGTCTCCGGACTGTAAAACCGGCGCTTCCATTCCTTCCGCCTCTTCGTCTCCGACTATTTCCGGCCAGCCGTAATTTTTTCCCGCTTCAATTAAATTGAGTTCATCTCTGGCTCTGGGGCCGTGTTCGGTTGACCAAAGCCCGCCTTCCGTGTCCCAAGCAAGTCCTTGTGGATTTCTGTGCCCGTAAGAATAAATCTCAGTGTCAAAAGGATTACCTTCGGGAACTTCTCCTTCATCCGTAATCCTTAAAATCTTACCGGCTAAAGAATCTCTGTCTTGTGAAAGGGCGGTTTCTTGAGCGTCTCCCGTTGTTATATAAAGATATCCGTCGGGACCAAACTTTATTCTCCCTCCGTTGTGAAATCTTGCTGCCGGAATTCCATCAATTATGGTTTCGTCTTTGGTGAACTCACCATCTTCAAAAAGATATCTATCAACTCTGTTATCATCATCGGTTGTCATGTAAATGTAGAGGTATCCATTTTCTTCAAAGTCGGGATGCTTCTCCATTCCCAAGAGACCACCTTCTCCGACATGGTCAACTTCATCTATTACGTACTCCTCACTACCTTCTCCGATAAGCAACACCCTTCCCGGCCTTTCTGTGACAAGCATCTCTCCATCGGGTAAAAAGACGATTTCCCAGGGAATCTCCAAATTATCTGCAACAACTTCCGGTTCTTCAATATCCTCAGCTTTTAAGCCTTCTTCAATCCCCGCCGGCTCTTGAGGGCTAAAGAAAAGTTGGACAATATTGCCCCTCATAGCATAACCACCCCAAAAAATAGCGCCGAGAAGTAAGATGATAGCTATTGTTTTTTTGAGCATATTTTTAGAAATTAAAATTACTGTATGTTAATTATAACACAATAATCGATCTACCGCTTTTATATTGGAGTCTCTATTAAAATTATTCCAAGCCCAAAACATCACTTATTTCCTGCATCGCTTCCAAACTGAGCTCGATAAATTTTTCCAGTTCCATATCAAAATCTTCGCAAGTTTTAATAATGTCTCTACTTGCTCCGGTAGCAAATCTTTTCTCTTCAAATCTTCTCATTACGAAGTCGGCATCAATTTTATTTATATTCTTATCCGGTGAAATTAGTGTAGCGGCCACGATAAGTCCCGTAAGCGGATCAGTAGCTCTTATCACCTTCTCCATCAAGGAGTCCGCTCCTTTTCCCGCATCCGGATTGTGAGCCAAAACGGCATTTAAAATCCGTTCATCTTCAACTCCTTCCTCTTTTAAGATTTTAACAGACCTCGGGCCGTGTTTTTTCGGTTCATTTTCATAATCGACAGTCTCCATATCTATATCATGAAGCAAGCCGGCAATTCCCCACAGATCCTCATCTTTACCGAAGTTATTTGCCATTTTACGCATTACCGCTTCAGTGGCCAACATATGCTTTACCGAATTTTCGGTTTTAACATATTTTTTAACCAATTTTAGAGCCTCTTTTCTTTCTATCATAGTTAATTTTCTTTATTATCTTCTTCGTTTTTTTTACTTTTCATAGTTGGGAAAAGCAAAATTTCCCTCAAACTGTGTGAGTTGGTCAGCACAGCAACCAATCTGTCTATACCCATTCCGAATCCCGCCGTCGGTGGCATTCCGTACTCAAGAGCTTCCAAGAAATCTTCATCCATCGGTTGAGCCTCTTCAAATCCTTCTTTTCTCATCTTCTCTTGCTCCTCAAATCTCTCTCTTTGGATCAGTGGATCATTGAGTTCGGAAAAGGCGTTTATAAATTCCCAGCCGGCTACATACGCCTGAAAAGTCGCCAATTTGGATTTATCATCCTTCAAAGATTTAGCTAAGGGCTGGTATCCTTCCGGGTGATGGATAACGAAAGTCGGTTGGACAAGCTTTTCTCTGCACTCCTTTTTAAATATTTCGTCACAAACTTCAGCTTTTCCGGCACCCGGCTCAATATTTATTCCGCGCTTTTTCGCCTCTTTTTTAAGACCTTCGGCGTTCATCTCATCTATTTTTAATCCGGTTTCCTTACTTATTATCTCTGAAAATTCAACCCTTTCAAACGGTGCGGAGAAATCAATTTTTTGATCCTTGTAAGCTATTTCCGTAGTATCAAAAACTTTTTTGACCACGGAACTTATCATCTCTTCAGTCAACTTCATCATATCCTTATAATCCGCATAAGCCCAATAAAATTCCAAGGCGGTAAATTCCGGATTGTGACTTCGATCAATTCCTTCGTTTCTAAAGCATTTTCCCAATTCAAAAACCTTTTCCCATCCTCCTATAATCAACCTTTTTAAGTAAAGTTCAGGAGCTATTCTCAAGTACAGCTCGCTGTCCAAGGCGTTGTGATGCGTTTTAAAGGGTCTGGCACTTGTTCCCCCGTATATGGGCTGCAGTACCGGAGTTTCTACCTCTAAGAAGCCTTCATCTTCCAAATAATTTCTGGTTTCCTTTATAATTTCGGATCTTTTTTCAAAAGCCTTTTTAACATCCTTATTAAAGATTAAATCGAGATACCTCTTTCTGTATCTATCCTCTACGGATTGCAGTCCGTGCCACTTTTCGGGAAGCGGCCTTAAAGCTTTGGAAAGCATTTTAAAGTCTGCGGCTTTCACTGTTTTTTCACCTCTCTTGGTTTCAAAAAGCGTTCCACGCACCTCGATAAAATCCCCAACATCAAAACTTTCCAGAAAAAGATTGTAAGAATCTTCGCCCAGACTGTCTTCTGCAAAAAATCCTTGAATTTCTCCCGTGTCGTCTTCAAAGTTTACAAAGCAGATCTTACCGTGTTCTCTCATTGCTCTCAATCGCCCAACCAAAGTAACCTGTTTTTCATTATCTGAGAGGACGGTAAAATTATTCAAGGCTTTTTCAATGGTGTGTGTTCTACTCGTTTTTTCCGGATAACCGGAAAGACCTCTTTTTTTGAAATAAGCCAATTTATTTATTCTGTTTTTGCGAAGCTCATCTAATCTGTCCATATTTTCATTTTTTAATTTTAAAAACCGTTTTAATTAAGAAATATCCAATATTTTATAAGTTTTTACTCCGCTCGGTGTCTCAACTTTACACCGGGCACCTTTCGGTTTTTGAAGTAGCGCTTTTCCTATGGGTGATTTGTAGGATATCTTTCCCTCAAAAGGATCCGATTGGGTTCCCCCGGTAATTTCAAAAACCTTTTCTTTTCCATTCATTTTAACTTTTACTCTTGAGCCGATCTGCACCCATTCCGCTCTTTCATCTTTCTCAACCACTTCCGCATTTTTGAGCATGCCTTTAAGCTTGGATATGCGAGTTTCTACAGCGGTTTGTTCGTCTTTGGCATCTTCATAGGCCGCATTCTCACTCAAATCTCCTTGCGCTGCCGCACTTTTTAATTTTTCAGCGACTTCTCGCCTTTTTTCTTTTTCCAAATATTTCAATTCTTCTTCCAACTTTTTATAACCCTCTTTTGTTAATTTTAATTTTTCTTTACTCATTTTCTTCTTGTTGATTATTATCTTCAAAATACCACTGCAAAACGTCTCCGGCTATAAGACCCGCAGAAGCGGTTATTCCTTCAACTTCTTCGACTAAAACGACTAAAACTATTTCCGGATCATCGTATGGAGCGAAGGCACCTATCCAATTATGATAGTGGCCTTCCATGGGAATTTGGGCCGTACCCGTTTTAGCTCCCGATTCCACCGGCAATTGGCCTAATCTGCGTGCAGTTCCGATAGTGGTCGTCATCCTCATTCCCTCCTTGATTACATTTAAATTCTCAGAAGAAATAAAATCTTCCCTTATCACTTCCGGATCGATTATTTTTGTCTCTCCTCCGTTTTGGTGAATTTCTTTTACTAACGAAGGTCTTAAAATTCTACCTCCGTTGACCAGGCTGGAATATGAAACGGCAACTTGAATGGGGGTGGTGGATAAATATCCTTGGCCGATGGACATATTGTAGCTGTCTCCCAAAGTCCAGTTCAGTCCCACATTTTCTATCTTCCAATCGGGATCGGCAATTCTTCCGGCGGTTTCATTGGGTAAATCGATTCCGGTTTTACTTCCCCACCCGAAAAGCTCCAAATATTTTTTCATTCTTCGCACTCCCAGACCTTCCTGACCCTCATACCCTCCACCGATCGTATAAAAATAGACATTGCTCGAAACGGCGATCGCTTCCCGCATATCCGTCCATCCATGCGCTTGATAATCCAGCATTCTCGTCGGATTGGTCGGATTCCAGGGATTGGGAATATCCAAATATCCGGGCGAATGAATCTGTTTATCCGGAGAGATAATTCCTTCTTCCAGTGCGGCGGCGGCAAGA
The DNA here is from genome assembly GCA_003551845.1 of Candidatus Nealsoniibacteriota bacterium. Classification (GTDB taxonomy): domain Bacteria; phylum Patescibacteriota; class Minisyncoccia; order Minisyncoccales; family PWPS01; genus PWPS01. The sequence goes on along the minus strand of PUNQ01000022.1, from coordinate 4,274 downwards.
AGCGGCTTTATGGTCGACCCGGTCGGATATCCGGATTCTATCGCTCTGTTCAAAAAAACACCTTCCGAATCGGTTAAAAATTTATTCAACAATTCTTTATCACCTGTTCTGCTGAATACATTATTGTCATAAGAAGGAAAGTTAACCATCGCTAAAATTCCTCCCGTGTCGGGATCCATGGCTACAACCGAAGCTTTTGAAGAACCGACATCCTCCAAGACTCTTTCCGTAACTTCCTTAATTTTAAGCTGAAGATCATAATCAATCCACAATTTTAAATTGTCTCCGGGTGTAATCGGGCTGATTTCTTCTCTGCTTATCAACTCTCCCGAAGCATCAGTCTCTATCTTATAAGCTCCGCGCTCTCTCGAGAGCTCTTCTTCATAATATCTTTCAAGACCGGCTTTTCCGGTGTAGTCATGGATGGTATACCTTTCCGGATTTCGGGATATCTCTTCCGGAGTTACCTTTCCGGTATAGCCGATAAGATGCGAAAAATAACTTCCCGAAGGATATTCTCTTTCTATGCTTCGATCAATTTCAATACCGGGCAGTTCCTCTTCTCTGATCATTATCATAATTGCTTTTTCGTGCTCCATATCGCTAACCAATACGCCACCGTTTTCTTCAAAATTATTCAATTTTCTTTCCAATTTCTCCCTGTCTATCTCCAAAATTTCAGAAAGGTCTTCAATAAGAACACTTTTTTCTTCGGGTAGTTTACCGGGGTCAACGATCAGATCAAATGTATTCTTATTGTAAACCAGCTGCTCTTTGTTTCTGTCATACATTATCCCTCTCAAGACTTCAGCCGGTTCAATAATAGCCCTGTTCCGCTGTGCTAAAACTCTGTAATTTTCATTATTAACAACTTGCATGCGAAAAGATTGTCCTAAAAAAGTAATGAATATTAAAAAGATCAACGCACCGAATAACTTTAAAATCCATTTGGGTAAAGGAGTTTTTAATTTTCTTTCCGATATTCCCAGATCCTCCTCTTTTTTTCTGGAAATATCATCCAAAAAAACTTCTTCCGGATTTACGGAATCATGAATTTTTTTATTCATTTTCCCATTAAAGCTTTGAAACAAATTCCACATTGATATAGTTTTTGAGTATGAACTTTAAAAAATATACCGACCCGAAAAAGACAATCATGTAAAAGCCGAAATAAGGGCTAATCAAATCATTTAAAAACCCGGCAAAAAGAGCCAAATAAAATCCACCGTCTTCACTCGGATTTTCAAAAAATGTATAAGTTAAAGTTAAAAGCATTAACAAATTGGGAACGGGCGAATACGGAAATGTAGCGGGCAATAAGCCGGATTGAAGAAGTAGAAGAAAAAAAGAAAATAATAAAAACGGAAAGACCGATTTCATCTTAAAAATCAATTATTATGAATAAAAAAGCGAGATTTTGTGGGTTTAGTTCACTGTCTATTCGAACCGATTGGAAAGTTTCGGCATCATCTCTGATCACCTCTGCAACTTCACCGATAAAAATTCCACCGGGATAAAGCCCTCCTCCGGGATAAGTTATCACAATGTCACCCTCTTCCAGCTTCGTCTCTCTATTTATCATCGTTAAAAATATATTCTCATCACTTTCCACCACTCCCAATGAGTCCTCTTTTCCCAAAATCTTCCCTTCAAAGCCGGTTTCCGGATGGCTGATCAATTTAACGAAAGAAAAGTCGGGCAAAGTCTTTACCACTTCACCGACAAGGGATCTGGAGGCGGTTACGACCGGCATCCCCGTTAATACACCATCATTCTCTCCCCTGCTTATTATCAATTGATCATTTTCAGCCGCTTTTCCGACTATTCGCGAATCGAGTAATTCAAATTCATTATCCATTTCCAAATTGAGTGCGGTCCTCAAATCTTCCATTTCTTCAAGCTCTCTTTGCATATTCACCATCGTAGAAATCAATTGTAAACGATCAACATATTCACCCTCAATGCTTTGGTGAGTCGAAATCCCACGAGACCAAAATGCCGATATCAAAGGGGAGCTGACGGACAGAAATGAATTTTGAGCCATCTCTCCAATCGGAGTTAAATTTAAAAGAAGTAAGAAAAAAACCAGAAAAGGCAACAATATCTTAATTCTGCTCAATGGTTTTGAAGTGATATTCATATATCTATTATATCAAAAATGAACTTTTAAAAAAGTAGAAATAAAAAAACGCAACCGAATCTTTATATCGAATTTGAGATCCAGATCTTTGTAAGGCGACTACCTACTCTCACGGGATCAATGTCCCACTACCATCGGCCTCGGAAGATTTCACTTCTGTGTTCGGAATGGGAACAGGTGGAGCACTTCCAGTATAGTCGCCTTACGAAGATCTCGATTAAACAAAATCGACAATTGATGATTCGATTGCGATTTTTAATGTGAATATTAAAAGATCTAATAAATTGAAAACAACGAACACTAAATACTAGCCAAAAAATGCGTAATGATAAATTAGTACTGCTCGGCTGAACGCCTTACGACGCTTACACCTGCAGCCTATCAACCTTATCATCTCTAAGGTATCTATGAATCCTAATCTTAGGGTCGGCTTCGCGCTTAGATGCTTTCAGCGCTTATCCGTTCCGAACTTAGCTACCCGGCAGTGCTCCTGGCGGAACAACCGGTAAACCAGAGGTTCGTTCATCCCGGTCCTCTCGTACTAGGGACGACTCCCTTCAAGATTCTACGCCTGTGGCAGATAGAGACCGACCTGTCTCACGACGGTCTGAACCCAGCTCACGTACCACTTTAAATGGCGAACAGCCATACCCTTGGGAGCGGTTACACCCCCAGGATGTGATGAGCCGACATCGAGGTGCCGAACAGGATCGTTGATGTGGACTCGCGGATCCTACCAGCCTGTTATCCCCGGGGTAACTTTTATCTGATGATCTCCGAGTGTTCTACGAAAACACGTCGGTTCACTAAGCTCTACTTTCGTACCTGCGCGGCTTATCCGCCTTGCAGTTAAGCCGGCTTATGCCTTTGTGCTATCACTCCGATTTCCATCCGGAGTTAGCCGACCTTGTAGACTTCTCCGTTACAATTTAGGAGAAGAGCGCCCCACTCAAACTGACCACCTGACACTGTTCCAGCTATGGTTAATAGAGGTTAGAATCAAGGACCTAAAAGGGTGGTGTTTCATGGGCGGCTCGACCCAGTCTGGCGACCGAGCGTCAAAGCCTACCACCTACGCTATACAGTTAGACCCAGGACCCAATATCAGGATACAGTAAAGCTCCCGGGGTCTTTTCGTCTTGCCACAGGTAACCGGCATCTTTACCGGTATTGCATTTTCACTGGGCGCCTCGTCGAGACAGCCCCCCAATCGTTAAGCCGTTCGTGCGGGCCGGAACTTACCCGGCAAGGGATTACGCTACTTTAAGACGGTTATAGTTCATAACCTAATTCCCTATGTCGCCATAAGGCTTGGACTATATCTTCACCCTTTTTAGAAAGGGGCTCGACGTATAGTCTCTGAGGATTCTTCTAATAAGTTTTGAGTATTTCTTCTTTCGTATATTTTCTTTCTCTACCAACTTCAATACTTTCTCTTATTTCGAGTATCTTCTTGATTCCTCTTTTTTTAAGATGGTCTTTGTTTTCTATTATTTGCATAATTTTGCAAAACTTTTCAAACACATCTCGTTTACTCTTTGATCTTAAGGGATACTCCCTAAAAAAGGGAATAACAATTTGAGTTAGCTCTTCAATACTCCGAACTTCAAAGTAACAAACTCCGTCTTTCCTGTATCTTATCTTCCCACACTCTAAATAATTTTTAAAGATATGTGGAATAGTGTCATCTTTCTGAGATACATTGAATGACGGACTGACTTTCCATCCGTGTCGATAATCTTGTTTTCGATTAATAAGGGAAACATTAAAGCTTCCTTCACCATCTGCAAAACCACTCAAATAATACCCGAGACCTTTATTAGAAGTCTTTCCTGCTGATTGACCGCTTCGATTGAACTTTGTTACTGCCATTGATTAATTATATAGTCAACAGCGAGTATTTCAATATGCGCGGTGTTTCCAGCATATGGTCGAGTTTTTTTCTTGAAAGTTTCCTCTCAAGGGCGGCAACTATTATCTTACCGCCGACGTTTACTGAGGCTTCACTCACTCAGCCCGTCAAAGACGGACCGGCAAGCTTGACCTTCCAGCACTGGTCAGGCTTCAGTTCCTATACATCCTCTTTCGAGTTAAGCAGGAACCTGTGTTTTTGATAAACAGTCGTCAGGGGAAC
>PUNQ01000044.1 GCA_003551845.1 Candidatus Nealsoniibacteriota bacterium | reverse complement strand
GGGCTTCATCGGACACGCGGCGTCGCAAGATCAGGGTTTCCCCCATTGTCTATGATTCTCGACTGCAGCCCCCCGTAGGAGTAGGGCCCGTGTCTCAGTGCCCTTGTTGGCGGTCAAGCTCTAACTCCGCCTACCCGTCATAGCCTTGGTGAGCCTTTACCTCACCAACAAGCTGATAGGACGCGGGCCAATCATCAAGCGGTCCTCCGTAAGGATTTCCTTTACCCTAAAACTATTTCAAGTAAAAGGGTCCATCGAGTATTAACCCGGATTTCTCCGGACTGTCCTCGTCTTGACGGTATGTTACCCACGTGTTACTAACCCGTTCGCCGGTCCTGCTTCGGGTGCAAGCACCCGAAGAGTCCCTTGACTTGCATGCCTTATCCACGCCGCTAGCGTTCATCCTGAGCCAGGATCAAACTCTCAAAAAAGGAGACTTCGAAACAGCTCCAAAAAACTAAAAATGAACGTGTGGATCTTTCAATTTTTAAAGATCTTCTGTTTTCCCTATTTGTCTTTTTTCTATTGCATAACCATTGTAGTCAATAAAATTTGGTTTGTCAAGAAGAAATAAAAATTTCAAATTATTTTGGATTTGATTCGAAAATAATCAGCTTTGGTGTGTCGATAATTCCGGATTAATGAACTAAAAATCATTTATTGCAAAACAAATGAGCCGGCTGTCGGATTCGAACCGACGACATGCTCTTTACAAGAGAGCTGCTCTGGCCACTGAGCTAAGCCGGCTTTAAAAGCGTCTTGCGCTTTTGAATTAAATCTCGTAGTGTGTAAATCTGTTTATCTCTATATTCTCCCCTATTTTTGCCAAATATTCGTTTATCAGATCTTCAATGGTCATGCTGTCATCCTTGATCCATTTTTGGTTCAAAAGAACCTTCTTCTCCATGAATTTTTTTAATCTTCCCTCAACAATTTTTTCTTTGACGTGATCGGGTTTTTTCTTGTTTTTATCATCCTCTTCTATTTGATTCATGATTATCTCTTTCTCTTTCTCAAGATCATCCTCATCCACATCCTCTTCACTGATATAGTCCGGCTTGGCAGCCGTAATCTGTAAGCATAACTCATGAGCGAGCTCTTGAAAATCATCACTCTTGGCGACAAAATCGGTTTCACATCTCAGGTCCAAAAGGACACCTTTTTTATTATCCGAATGCACATAGCTGGCAACCACCCCTTCTCCGACTTCCCTTTCCGATCTTTTATTGGCTAATTTTTGCCCCCATTCTCTCAGAAGTCTTTTGGCTTTTTCCAAATCACCGTCAGCCTCCTCAATCGCTTTTTTGCATTTTCGCAAAGAAACTCCCGTTTCCTCACGAAGAATTTTTATTTTTTCTATGTCCGACATATTATTTTTTGATAATAACTAATAATCCCTTATTCTAAATTTTTACAATCGAATAATATCTTAATCAATTGATGGCTTTATCGAATTTTTCGAGTATTAACTTAATTCCCGATATGGCATCATCATTAGCCGGAATCGGATAATCGACTTCTTCCGGGTTATTGTTGGTGTCACATACCGCCACAACTTTCATTTTTGCCTGCTTCGCTTCATTTATCGCTAATTCGTCCTTATCCATATTCAGGGCGAAAAGTATATCCGGAAGCGACCCCATCTCTTTCACCCCTCCGAATTTTTTTTCCAGAGCATCAATCTCCCGGTCAATTTCCAGCTGTTCTTTTTTAGTGTATTTTTCAAACTCCCCTTCTTTTCTTTTTTTCAATAAATCATTCAGATGTTTAATTCGTTTCTTTATTTCATTGAAATTGGTGATGAAGCCACCTATCCATCTGTAAGTGATGTATGGAAGTTTATTTTTTTTCGCAACTTCTTTTACAATATTGACGGTTTGTGGTTTTGTTCCCACGAGCATGATCGTTTTTCCATCGTTTTTTTCTTCCGCCAAAAATTTTAAAGCCTCCTCCAATTTTTTTGCGGTTTTGGTTAAATCCAAAATTTGAACACTTCCCTTGACACCATCAATATAAGGCTCCATATTGGGATGTCTTTTGGAAGAAGAGTGTCCGAAATGAAGACCGGCCTCCCCCAATTCCTTAACATCGATTTTAATCGACTTCGTTTTCTTCGGTTTTTTTTCATCCTTTTCAGTTTTTTTCTGGTTGTCGTCGGTTTCTTTATTTTTCTTCTCTTTGTCCTTTTCGTCCTTTTTTTCTTCTTTTTTACTCATGATTTTTTGTTATAAATTTATTCTTTCGATCGGTAGACAAATACTTGTCCAATATATCATTATTGATTAAAAAATCAAGATGTCAAGCTATAATTTATCCGATAATTATCCACCTTTCTTAATTTTCTTGATTCTTTTTAACTTTTCTGGTACAATGACCACAGTTTTTCGATTAATAATGATCAAACTCATGAAAAAAGATATTCATCCTGAGATGAAGGATGTAAAAATTGAATGTGCTTGCGGAAAAACCTTCAAGGCTCAATCCACAAGAAAAAAACTGGAAGTTGAGATTTGCTCAAACTGCCATCCTTTTTATACCGGAAAAGAAAAGATTGTAGATAAGATGGGGCGGGTTGAAAAATTCAAAAAAAGACAAGAGACCGCAGAGCAAAAAAAGAAAGAACAAGAAAAACGAAAAGAAAAGAAAGAAAAGAAGAGACAGAAGGAAGAGGAAAAAGAAGATGACGAGAGAGAAGAAAAAAACAAGAAAGCTAAAAAAGGAAAAGCTGAGGCCGATAAGAAGAAAAAAGAGACAAAAGGAGAAAATTAGCGGTTAATTAATTTGGAGCCCTTTCTTTTTTGAGTAAGGGCTTTTTCTTTTAAAAAAGACAATCAACTTTAAAATTTAAACTCAACTGTGATAGGTTGCACGTCCCCCTAAGTTAAAAATAGGTTCAACCTATCACAAATTGAAAATGAACTTAATTCTGGAATGTGATAGGTTCAACCTATCGCAAGTTCGAGGGTGGGTTCAGCCTATCGCAACGAGTTAAAAAAAGAATACGATGTCAAAAATAAAAAAAATAAAAAAAGAATACGAAGAAATAACCGAAAAATTAAAACATCCGGATGAAATTTCCGATTCTCGAGAATTCGGAAGGCTTTCCAAAAAAAGAAGTCAACTTCAACAAGTTGTAGAAAAAATCAAAGCTTACGAACGAACCAAACGAGAATTACAAGAAGTTGAAGATATGACCCGGGAAGGTGGAGAGATAGCCGAAATGGCGAAAGAAGAAGTTAAAAAATTGAAGAAGAAAAAAGAGAAATTGAAAAAAGAGTTGAAAACGCTACTCATAGAGCAATCGGAAAGGCAAAAGCAAGAAGAAGAAGGGGCTTCCAGCGACTCGGCCATTGTGGAAATAAGATCGGGTGCCGGAGGCGACGAAGCTTCAATTTTTGTCGGCGATCTCTTCGATATGTATTCCAAATTCATTAAAAATAAAGATTGGAAACTGAAGATATTGGATTCCAACAAAGCCGACATGGGCGGATACAAATCAATCACTTTCAAAGTTGAGGGTCAAGATTCTTTTTCCACTTTGAAATATGAAGCCGGTGTTCACAGAGTTCAAAGAGTTCCCGAGACGGAATCGGGAGGTCGCATCCATACTTCAACCGTTTCAGTAGCCGTTTTACCCGAACCCGATAAAAAAACCACCATTGATTTGGATCCGGAGGATTTGCGAATCGACACTTACAGAGCCAGCGGTCCCGGCGGTCAATACGTAAACACGAGAGACTCCGCAGTCAGAATAACTCACAAACCGACCGGCCTGGTTGTATCTTCACAAAACGAGCGAAGCCAACTTCAAAACAAAGAAAATGCAATGAGTATCTTGAAGGCGAAAGTGTTGGAGCACAGAAAGAAAAAAATAAAAGAAAAACAAGAAAAAAAACGAAAATCACAAATCGGTGAAGCTAAAAGAAGTCAGAAAATAAGAACCTATAATTATATGCAGGACAGGGTCACCGATCACCGCATAAAAGAAAGTTGGCACAACTTGGAAGAGATTCTGCAAGGAGAATTATCGCAAATAATAACAGCCTTGAAAAAGGCTGAAGAAAAGGAAAAATACGCCGATATTGAAATCGATTAATTTATCTCGTCATAATCTCAATATCTCTCTCAAATTGGTCAGCTCTATTTATTACCTGGTCGGCATACCAGAAAAAACTGGAATTGGTCGTTCCGCCCGTAAAGTAAATCATGGCCGCATTCCATTCCGCACTCGTCGTTCTTGCCGATGCACCATTTTGAGATAACAAAACTCCGGAAGCCATAAATGAATCTCTTATACTCCAAGGATCCGGCTCTCTGCCCAATATGCTTCGGACCGATGATCTGACACTTTGCCAAGTGGAAGGGATGAACTGAGCCGGTCCCATGGCTCCACCCCATCCGACTTCCCTACCCCCTTGAATCAAAGTACAAGAAACCGGAGTTTCCAAAGGATCTCTACCCAATTCTTCGGTGATGGTTAAAAAGTGAGGAATATCTCTGGTCGGATGAATTCCCTGGGAAAATCTTTGACCGTTGCGGATATGAGTGGTAACACCGGAAGAGGTATCAACCAGATAGCACTGACCCACATTCCTACCCAGAGCGGATTCCTGCTGAAGAATCGATAAAAGAAAGGCGGGTCGTACGCCGGTTTCTCTTTCCACCCATTTTGCAATCTCATAAGCTTCCTCAAAGGTCGGAGCATCCACATCATCGGGAAGACCGGCCAATTCAAAGATTCTCTCTCTTATCTCACTCGCCCTCTCTTCAATGAATTCCTTGTCTTCCAATTGCTGCTGATACTCGGCTTCAGTCATGTCATAAAGACGAGCGTGCTCTTGTCTCGCATCTTGATTTTCAGCCTTTTGCATCGCCTGCATTTCGGCGGTTCTTTGTGCCTCTTCCCTTTCCCTGGCCAATTGCTCTTCTTCCGTTTCCAAAGAATTTCTCAATGCACGTATCTCTTCCAAAATTTTCTGGGTTTCTTCGGAAAGCCTCTCCAAAGAAGTGAGATTATTAAAAAATCCGGACAAATCATCTTCGGTAATCAATATTTCCAAAATTGACTTTTCGTTTTCTCTGTCAACCATCTTCAATATCTCTGAAATTTGACTTCTCGACTCTTCAATTTCATTGTTCATTATCCTTATCGATTCCTGTGTATCTTGAATTTCCAGTCCCAAACTTCTTATTCTGACCTCGCTTTGCTTAATTTGTTGATCCAATTGATTTATTCTATTTTCAAGAGTCGCAATTTGATTTTGAAGACTGCGTTTTTCCTCTTCGGTTCGCTCAATATCTTCCTCATACTGCTTCTGCATCTCATCCAAGTAGTCCTCACATTTTTCCAAAACCCTCTGATAAGCATCATCTCCCTCACGATCCCTGTAAGCATCAAGTTTTTCGGATGAGAAACAGAGCTCCAGTTCGGTACTTGACAATCCAAAAGCCAGATTGGCTACAACAAGCAGGAACAGAACTAAAAATATTTTTTTTACCTTATTTTTCATCTGTTG
>PUNQ01000019.1 GCA_003551845.1 Candidatus Nealsoniibacteriota bacterium | reverse complement strand
TCGAGGAAGCGGTCGTTCCATCTCTCAAATAATAAGTGTAGGAAGAATAAGAATCGAGATTCGAATCGGTATGATTACCGGATCCGGAAGATCCCGAAAAAGTATCCAAACGAGTCGATCCTCTGAAAAGGGAAACATCTTCCGACGAACTGTCAGAAAAATTATAATTGAGCGTAACTGAGTTTTCAGTTGAAGAACTACAGGACAAGGCGCCCGAAGGATCCGGTTCCGGGACGTCTTCAACCAAAATGGCGTAAAGGGTCGTATCCGAAATTACATTAAATGTACAATCCGGATCGGCACTATGACCGCAAGGGTCACTATTCCACATGTCAAATCGATAATCTCCGGTTCCTCGAGCGGAAACGGTTACCTCGGCCCCATCGGTGAAAGTTTCAGAGGTGTCCAGGCTTCTCCAAGATCCGTAATTGAACCTCGCCTCCCCGGTTGCTCCGGGGTCGCTCTGTGATGATATGAAAACATTAACCGTGTAATCTTCCGGATCCGGAACGGTTTCATCTTCCTCCTCGGTTAAGATTACCCAGTTTGTGCTTTGAGAATCAACTTCGAACACGCACACCAAATCATCCGGATCGTTGCAATCGGAGCTACTCCACCCGTCAAATTGATAATCCCCCGTTCCGCGCGCCTCGATAGTGACCTGCTCTCCTTCAAGATAAGTTTCGGATGGTCCGGCTTCCAGGTCCTGCCAAGAACCTCCGTTGAATCTTACTTCTCCGGTGGCTCCGTCATCACTATTGGCGGATTTACGAGCATACACTTCATAAGATGACGGTCCGTCAATCAACATACAGCTCGAGTAAGCTCTCGACACTCTCCCACTCGGTCCGCTCCCGATATATCCGTCGAATTTCCACGTGCTCGTCCTGCAACCTCCTCCGGACCTCGGAGAACCGAAATACCCATTTCTACTGTTGGATCTATAATAATCGTAATTTCCTGAACATCCGACTCTCGATTGACCGACGGAACAACTTGATCTTACACTTTCCCAACCGTCGCCACCGTCTTGTTGTTCCATTTCAACCTCAACATCAATATCACTTCCGTCCTCCATTCTTCCACAAATTGCATAAGCCCTTACATCCCCCCTACTCTGATAAACCCATGCACGAGCGGAACAACTGTTTTGTCCGCTGGGCCAAGAACCGTTATATCCGTTTCTGCTCGGCGCACGTGCATAATTATAACTCCCGGCACAATCCAATCTTTCATAGCCACTCGGGCAACTGACGGTAGCGACCGCTTCATCATTTGAGGCGGTTGCAGATGAACTCTCGACTCTTATCTCCATGTCGGCGTGAAGATCATCATTGTTCACACAATAAGCATAAGCGGTAGGGTCATTATTGGAGCTTGTGTAATCGGCTGATCTTCCTCTGCATCCCGAGTTGCCGACGGGCCAAGTTCCGAAATAACCGTTCCTGCTATTTGCAGCAGCCGATCCGTACCATCCGGAACACCCGACTCGCATATATCCCGCAGGACAAGTCGCCGTTGGATATGCCCAATGATTATTGGCCGAATCGGTTCCGGTTACTACGGTCACCGACGGACCATAACTACCGGCCGAGACCCGACCCGAAAAACCGAATAAAATAAAAAAAACTCAAGACCAACAGCAACGGGAATAATTTAGGCTTCATATCTTATTTTAATTTAAGTTTTTACTTTTATATAACCAAAATAGCTTTTAATTTTTCCATTTAAAATTATATCGAGATCTCTTCTTCTATCTCCAAAAGGCGATTGTATTTTACAACCCTCTCTCCCCTGGCCGGAGCTCCCGATTTTATGAACCCGGATCCTACTCCTACTGAAAAATCGGCGATGAAGCTGTCCGTCGTTTCTCCCGACCGGTGGGAAACGATTATTTCCCAGCCGTTTTCTTTAGCCAGCCTTGCAGCCTCCAAACTTTCCGTAATCGTTCCGATTTGGTTAATTTTCAGAATCATTCCGTTACAGGAATCTTTCTCTATCGCCTCCTTTATTTTTTTGGGATTGGTTACCAAAAGATCATCTCCGATTATCATTTGATCCAATTTTTTATTTATTTGAGACCAACCCTCAAAATCATTCTCCTCCAAAGGATCTTCAATTGCAATTATTGGAAACTTCTCGGTTAGTTCTTGATAATAGTCTATCATTTCCTCAGTCGACTTTTCTCCCGTCTTCATTTTATACACCCCTTCTTCAAAAAATTCCGTAGCGGCAACATCCAAAATTAGATCAACATCGGCCACTCTCTTAATGGCGGAAAGCACTTCATCGGGGGTTTTCAGTTCGGGAACATAACCCCCTTCGTCTCCTATGTTTTTCCACATCGGATTTTTCTTTTCCAGATAATTTCCGAGTCGACCGTATATCTCAGCCGCCCTAAAATAATTACTTTTAAAACTGCCTTCGTCCGGAGAAATCATAAACTCTTGAAAATCAACCCCTCCACCGGTATGAGAACCTCCGTTTACAACATTGAAAAGGGGTCTGGGTAAGCCGTTTTCACTACCGGAAAGCTTTCCGATATACTCATAAAGAGGTATGCCATTACAAAAAGCGCCCGCCTTGCAGGCCGCAATTGACACTCCCAAGATAGAGTTTGCTCCCAAATTTTCTTTATTTTCAGTGCCGTCCAGCTCTAAAAGTTTTTTATCAATCTCCTTTTGATCATAAGTCTTGAGACCTTCCAGCTCCGGGGCTATCTTTTTTTCTATCTTTTTAATTGCCTTTTTTACCCCTTTTCCCATCAATCTGTCCCCGCCGTCTCTGAGTTCTATCGCTTCATGCTCACCGGTGGATGCTCCGGACGGAACTCCGGCGGTAAACTCTCCGTCTCGGGTTTCCAAATAAATCTTGAGAGTGGGATTGCCCCTGGAATCGATGATTTCTCGAGCGCTTATTTTCTCAATCTCCATAAAATAATCGATTTAAACTGTTAATCGGATTGATTTTTAATGTAGTCATAGGCGGAGAGAAGCGCTTTACACCCCTCACCCGCGGCAACCACCACTTGTTTACCCTTTACATCGGTAAGGTCACCGGCGGCAAAAAGCCCTTTCGTATCGGTTTGACAGGTTCGCGGATCAATCTCAACCTCGCCCGCATCATTGTAGCTGACCAAGTCGCCCAATATTTCGGTAGCCGGGATGGATCCTATTTGAACGAAGATGCCTTCGGCTTCAATCCGTTTTAGCTCGTTCGTTTCCAGGTTTTCGAATTCAATCCCGTCAACGAAGTCCTCACCGCTGATTTTTTTGGGCCTTACCCGGGTTAATACCTCCGTATTTTCTTTTTCTTTCACTTTTTCCAAAAGAAACTCGTCTCCCGCCGGCTTTTCGGCCATCTCCATCACGATTACTTTTTCAGCATATCCGGAAAGTTCCAAAGCTCCTTCCAAGCCGGTATTGCCGCCTCCTATAATTACAACCGTCTTACCTCTGAAAAGAGCCCCGTCACAAGTAACACAATAAGAGACTCCCTTTCCGACAAGCCTTTCTTCTCCGGGAATATTCAGAGAACGGGGATTTCTTCCGGTAGCCACGACTACCGCCTTCGCTTCGTAGATTTCATTTTCGGATTTGACCTCGAATTTGTTTTCTCTTTTTTTCAGCTCGCCCACTTTTTCTTCTTTTATATCCGGACCATAGCTTTCCAAATGAGTTCTGAAATTATCCATCAGTTCCGGACCGGTAATCTTCTTTTCACCGGGCCAGTTTTCTATCACTCCCGCATTTCCCAGCTGTCCGATAAAATTATCGGTGAGAAGGAGTGTTTTTAAATTTTTTCTGGATCCGTAAATTCCGGCGGTTATCCCTGCGGGCCCACCACCGACAATGATTAAATCGTACATTTTATTCTTCAAATTTTATTTAACTCGCCAACCAGCCACCGTCAACATTCACTACCGCTCCGGTCATATAAGATGAAGCGTCGGAAGCCAGAAAAAGAACCGCTTTTGAAATTTCAACGGGCTCTCCGGCTCTTTTCATCGGAAGTCTTTGAACCGCCGCTTCCATCGATGACTTGTCCGCCTTTATCGGGTCTATCATCGGCGTATCGATCATTCCGGGAGCTACCGCATTAACTCTTATTTTGTATTGTGCCAAATCAACCGCCATCGCTTCGGTCATTCCGGCAATTCCACCCTTGGAAGCTACGTAATGAACCAAATTGGGAAATCCGATTCCCACCTGTCCCATTGCTACCGAACCGACATGAACTATCACTCCCCCGCCTTGCTCTTTCATCTCTTTTGCCGCCGCTTGCGAGCATAAAAAGTAGCCCTTCAAGTTTATATCCAAAGTTCTTTCCCAGTCCTCTTCGGTCATTTGAAAAAAGTCCTTGAAGTCGGCAATTCCGGCATTGTTTACCAAAACGTCAACAGAACCGAATTCATTTTTGGTGGTCTTAATCAAAGCGTCGACTTCTTCTTTTTTAGAGATGTCGCATTTTTTAGCTATCGCCTCTCCCCCTTCTTCTTTTATTTCTTCAACAACTCTTTCACAATCTTTTTGATCAATATCGGAAACTACCACTTTAGCTCCCGCCTTGGCCATTAAAATGGCGTGAGTTCTTCCCATTCCCCGGCGAGCACCGGTAACTATAATCGATTTACCTTCGAGTGAAAATATCTCCCCGGGATCCTTTACATCTGACATCAGAATGATTTACGGCTTCCCTCCGTGGTTTTGCCGTAAATTATTATTAATATTAAATTTTTTCCTTGATAAATTCGCTTAATTCCGGTCCGTATTCGGACTTCAATCCGTAATGAATTCCGGCTTTTAAAAATCCGGGATAATCGGTAACTTCAAAAAGATCCCCTTTCAGCAAAGTTCCGTAAATCGTATGTCCTCTCTTTAACATCTCCTCTATCGCTTCGGTTAAACTTTTTTTGCCTTTAAAAAACTTTACCGATTCACCCGTAAAGATAGCTCTGCCGAAAAAAGAAAAGGTCGCTTCATCCGAAAATGACTTTATTTTAAAAAGTCTCCTGGCTATCTTTTCCGTTTTCAGATCACCGATCTCTTTTTCGGTCAACCCCAAAACCGGTCTTTCCGAAGTTTTGAATATGTCCATTATCTGACTTAATCCCGATTTTTTAAAATCTATTAAATTATCCGCTGATAAAAAAGAAAAATTTTCTTTCTCTTCTATCGCTTTAATCAATTTTTTCTCGAAACCGAATTCAATATTTTCATATTTCTTCCTCAAATTCTGTGCCTTTTTAGCTTGAGTGTGTCCTTTCTTTTTTAAAAAATCTTCAATTTCTTTCAGGTTTTCAAAAAAATTAAGAGTCGACTTCGATTTTTTCGGTGACAAAAAAATAATTTTTTCCGCGTTAATCGATAATGCTTCATCGACAAGCTCTACCATCAGTGGCATGTCCACCAAATTGAAGAGTTCTTTGGGGATTCGGTCCGACAGGGGTAAAAAAGAGTTTTGCTCACCGGTTTTAATTATCGCCCTCTTTATTTTTTTCATCCTTGTTTAAAGCTTTTCGTAAAAAAGTCGGTGTCTCCCATTTCTCTTCTTCCTCCAAAATTTCCTTTTCTTGCTCATCGTTAACTTCCCTTTTTTTCGTTGCTTCTTTTAAGCTTTC
>PUNQ01000036.1 GCA_003551845.1 Candidatus Nealsoniibacteriota bacterium | reverse complement strand
CACTTTATTAACATTAAAATTTTTTTATGGAAAAAGAAAAAAAAGAATCCACCAGTACTCTTAAAATGATACTCATAATATCGGGAGTCTTGTTTTTAATCATGCTGATCATTGTTGTAGGGCTGTCTATTATCGCTTACTTTTCAATTGATGACGCCAGACTGTCGGCTTATGACACCCAAATCAGGTCCGAGCTCTCTCAGATAAGAAGTAATGCGGAGCAATACTACTACAGGGACGGAACCTATCAAGGTTATGATGATGTTGCCGATTCCGGATGGGAGAGGATAAAAGGGCAAATTCCGGATTGCAGTGCAAATATTTTAGATGACGGAGATTATTTGAGTGACGGAACAAGTTATCAAATAGCGGTTTATGAAGATACTTATGCCGCCTGGGCACCGCTATGTGCTGAAACTCGGGACGGAGCAGACTTCGTATCCTATTGCGTGGATAGCGAAGGAACCTCCGATTATTTTGAAGGATCTCCGGTAAATCTGGAGGGAGAAATTTGCGCTCAAGTATTCGGTGAATAATTGAAGATATTTTTTAAAATAAAAGCCGCCCGACGGGCGGTTTTTATTATACTCACTTCCATTTTTTACATCTTTTAACTTTCGGGTACAGGTTGAAATTGTTGATTCATCGGAATAACTTCTTTTTCCCAGCCGACGATTTCTCCGTCCATAATTTCAACTTCCAGAAGAAGCCCTTCCATCGTTTCCTCTGAAAATCCTTGGTCAAAAATAAAATTACCCAGAGAATAGGCGATAATTCCACCTTCGTATTCCTCAACCGGTTGAATTACGTGCGGGTGATGGCCGATAACCAGATCGGCCCCTTCGTCTATGGCCAGGCGGGAAATCCTTTCTTGTTCGGGGCTTTGAATCGGCTGATATTCAATTCCGTAATGAATGGACACCACTATTATGTCCGCTTCCGCTTGCTCGGCTTCGGCGATGCCTTGTTTCATCCTTTCATCATCGTACATCGCTACTCCCGGAACCGCTTCTGTCGGAACCCATCCGGGCGCCCCCAGAGTCGTATATCCCAAATAGGCAATAGTCTGAGTCCCGCTCTCTACAAAAACGGGAGAATAAGCCTCTAAGCCGCCTCCCACGGCCTTTATGCCCGCTTGTGAGAGCCTTTCTACGGTGTCCGCAAAAGCTTCACCACCCCAATCGAAGGAATGATTGTTGGCTACGGACAACAAATCGAAGTCGGCCAAAATCAGCCCTTCCATCATTTTGGGTGGAGCCCTGAAAGAGTAAGCTCCGCCCTGGTCGGAGCCCTTATCGGAAATCATGCTCTCCAGATTTCCGAAAAGAATATCCGGTTTTTGAAGTCGTTCTTTTACTTTTAGAAAGGGAAAAGTGGGATCCTCATTTTTTTCCGCATGAAGAAGAACTCCCCGGTCAAGCATTATATCGCCCACGAAACCCAGAATAATTTTTTCTTCACTTGTTTCAGGATAGTCTTCAATTTTTTCTTCGGTCTTTTCATCTTCCGAAACTTCATCTTCAAATTCTTCTGAATCGGAACCGAATACTTCTTCACATCTTATCGCCTCCGGATCCGTTAAATCTTCCCTGTTTCCGGAAAATCCTTCACTGTCAAGGCAGTGATAAACCGCCTCTTCCTTATTACACAGGGGGGCCCAGACGGCCCAGTTTTCATCTCTTGAATTCAATTGATAGGCCGGTGAAAGGCCATCTTCTTCAAGTAAAGAGGAGCTGCATTCGGGTAGTCGGGTTCTCAGGGCGAGCCAATTTCGGGAATTTTGATAAGATTCGGGGTCACCGTAGTTGGATCCGCTATCCTCCAGACTCAATTTTACATTCCGTAAGTCGGATAATATTTGCGAGTTGGGATCTTCATCGCTCTCTCTTTCTATGTTGAACACCATTAAAAAAGCCGGGACCAAAGCCAAAAATAAAACCAAAAAGAGAACACCGATTAAAAATTTATTTTTCATGGTTGCAATTCTTTAAGCTTCAAAAAAAGCGACCGCCCGCCTTTTTCGGGCCGCCGCTATTTAATTTAAAATTATCTTCACTCTTCTTCCCAGAGTTCTCCGTCGAAGCTTTCTATAACCGTATCTTCTCCCAGTTGATTTTCCATTTCCAAAATATTCACCAGTACTTGATGCTGACTGTCGATTTGCTCCAATTTGGTTTCCAGAGTGGTCAATTGGCCCATAAAAACTGCATAATTATAGGCGGAAAACAAGACCACCAGGGATAAAACCAAAAGGATGATGAACGAATAAGGGCTTTTTACCGTCTTTTGCTCTGCCATGGCTTGATATTTATTAACTTTTAATTTATAATATTGTCGACCTCGGATCAATAAATTTATTAACGGAGGATAATGGCAAGGAGGTTGATGCTGAGTGTAACAAACGTCGAATTGATTACAAGTTAACTAAAAAGATATTATGAAAAAAGATATCATCGATCCGGACACCTCTGGATTCAAAAACGAAAAGTTCTTTTCCATCGCCATTCTGGTTCTTATTATAATAGCTGTGGGAGGATTTGCAATCCTCAGAAGTGATGCCGAATTGGATATGGAACTTTTGAGGGGAGAAGTGGGAGTTGAAGAAGCTGAAGATGTTGAAGCGGAAGCGGAAGAAGACGGTCAAGAATCGTTTGAAATTGTTGAAAACGAGGAAGAAAATGAGCATGAAGATGAAGATGAAGATGAGGCCGATCCGGAAGAAGTTGAGCCGATCATGGAAGAAGTTGAAGAGGATGAAGTTGATTATGACGGACCGGCTTACGGAGTGGAAGCTCAAGCCGGAGACGGTTTGACTCATGTGGCTCGCAGAGCTTTGCAAGCTCATCTTCAAAGAAGAGGAAACTCGGATTTAACCGAAGAACATAAAGTTTTTATTGAAGATTATGTTCAAAGAAGGTTGGATCATCCGACCGGTTGGTTGGAATTGGGAGAAAGCGTTCAAGTTTCCCAGTCTCTTCTTGATGAAGCAATAGAAGAAGCCAATCAGCTGACCGAAAGTCAACTTGAAAACCTGAGTCAATATACTCTTTCATAGTTAAGATTAAGTTCAAATTTAAAAATCCGTTGGGCGAAGTGATTTCTTCGCATGTTGTCTTTTTGTAAATTGAGATGGTAAGATTAACGGTAAAAGAGGCTTTTTATTTGAGGCCGATTATATGATATCAGCCGAACAGGTGCTTTTTTATTAGCTTAAAAGTTTATCAAAATGGACAAATATTTTTTCGTTGAATTGACCAATCAGCTTTATAAATTGACCGGACTCTTTCCGGAAAAAGAACCCATCAGGGGAAAGATGAGGGGTTTGGCCGATGAAATTTTAGCTGATCTGGTAACCGTTTTGGAAGGTTCTCCGGAAGAAAAATGGGATTCGACCGAGAGGCTGGAAAAAAATATCGGTATCCTGGAAGGCATGTTGGAGATTGCCGAAGATCAAAGATGGACCAAGGAAGAAAAATTCGCCGATGTCAGGGAGAAATACGGCTCCATAAAAGAAGAGATCAAAGAGTTCAACAAAGTTAAAAGAAAAGAAGAGGAAAAGCGGAAAGAAGAGGAGAGAGAGCGAAAAAGAAAGGAAAAAGAAAGGCAAGAAAAACGCAGGGAAAAAGAGATTGAAGAACAAAAAGAAAAGGAGAGTGAAAAGGAGAGCGAAAAAGATAAGAAAAAAGAGGCGGAAAAACCCGTTTCCGGAGGGGCCAGAATAAGCTCTCTCAACAAGCGTCAAAAAAAGATTTTGGAGCTTCTTGAAAAAAGTGTTAGTCTTCAAGTGCAGGATGTAATCGATGAGCTTGACGAAGACGTGGTTAAAAGAACGATAAGAAGAGATTTCAACAAGCTGATCGAGCTGGATTTTGCAGAGCGTGTCGGAAAGGCCAACATGACTCGCTACAAACTTAAAGAATGATAGGACATTGTTAGGACAAAAAGTGAAAAACACCAATTGTCCCATCCCTTTTTATGAGCAAGAAAAGAAAATTCGGAAAACTTTACGACAGGCATGTGGAGCAAATTTACAGATTTGTTTTTTTGAAGGTCTCTACTCGAGAAGTTGCCCAGGATATAACTTCCGAAACTTTCCGCAAGGGTTGGGAAAGCTTTAAAGATAATCCGCGGATGGAAAACCCCCGGGCTTATCTTTATCGCATCGCCCGCAATCTGGTAATTGATCATTACAGGACAAAAAAAGAACATCTTTCTCCGGAAGATTTTGACTTGAAAGATGAAGCTCAAAATATATCCGAGAAGGCTGCTCAAAACAGGGAGATGGCAAGAGTCAAAAAGGCGATGAAAAACCTAAATACGGATTATCAGGATATGATCATTTATAAATACCTGGAAGAGATGTCCAATGAGGAGATAGCGCGAATAACCGGAAAATCGGAAGGGGCCGTCAGAGTCACCGCTCACAGGGCGATGAAAGCCCTTGAGAAAGAGCTTGAAGATATGAGTGACCAAAATCGTTAATCATAAAGCTAATTATAATTATAAAAGTCGGTTGTTAAATTCAATAAATTATAAGCCAATAATCCAAAATTTATGAACGGATTTTTTATAGCGGGTCTTTTCGGCGGTCTCCTCAGGGGCGGAATGGGCCTTTTTAAATACACCACTTCATATAAGGATATAGAAATTCGTCCTTATTATTTTGCGGGAATGGTCATCCTTACCGGAATTATAGGTTGGGTAAGTGCCTGGATTTTGAGAGATGCCCTGGAGATATTTTTGGAAATTTCCAGGATTCCACTTTCTTTCGGGTTGGTGGCCGGGTACGCCGGGGGAGATTTTATAGAAAACGTTTTTAAAATAGCTATGCGTGAACCTCAGCTTTTTGAGATAGGCAGAAGAATAAAAGAAGTCGGTGATGAGGTTCAGGAAGATATGTAATCTTTACTTGACAAAAGTAAAAAATATTGCTAAATAAAAGAAAGGGAGGGATAATATGAAAGAGATCAATATCGAGTTGAGTGATTTGGCCGAGGAGTTGGCGCTCTCTCTTTTTCACGGGGATACAATCTCTGTAATGGGCAAAGATTCGGAAGGAAACATCTATTTGTTGGACATGGATATTGTTAGCGCCGAAAGGGCAAACGGTAAAGTTTATTTCGGTGCGAGAATCGATTGCGGAAAAAGCTCTATCCGAGTTATGGGAGTTTCAGAAAATGAAAGGGTGGCAAATATTATCGTGGAAAATCCGGAAAAACTGAAAACGTTTTGCCTGAATAAATATCAAAAGGAGGAGGTGTAAAAGTGAAGGGAATAGAGCACATTTCATCAAAAAAATTTCGGCAGAACAAAAAGGACCCCTCGTTTTTTTTCCGAACAACCGTGACTGACCCTGATGGAAAGGATCAAGACCTCATTCTCAAGATAAGAGGCGTGGAGACGGTAAGAGGAAGAGAGATGTCTTATTTCAAAGGATGTCTTTGCATACAAGGAGACGAAATACCGGTAAGTGGAATTTGTAATTTGAAGAATCAGATTTTCAAGATAAACACTTGCTAAAGCGGACATAGTCAAAAAACCCAAGGGGGAAACGGCATGAGAAGAGAGTATGAGATTTACGGAAAGATAATAGCCGGAGAAGAGATTCTGGACGTTAAGGACCTGAGTCACCTGATCCCCGAAAGGATAATAAGGGCCAACTGTAAGTTGGATGCATATT
>PUNQ01000065.1 GCA_003551845.1 Candidatus Nealsoniibacteriota bacterium | reverse complement strand
GGAGAAACGGAAGGAGACCTGAATCAAACGACCGGCTGGGAAGAGGTCACCTCTACGGGAGAGTTTACACACAACATAGATAATCTCGACCCGAACACCACTTACTACTTCCGAGCGGAAGTTAGAAACGATGCCGGTAATGATTATGGAGAGATTATGAGTTTTACCACCCAAATGGATGATCCTCAGGTTGAAACTAATGCCGCTGAAAATGTAGATATAAGCCAAGCTACTCTGATGGGAGAGCTTATCGATATGGGTGGAGACGACTCGACCGACGTCCACTTCGAGTGGGGAGAAACCGACTCCTTCGGAAATACGACCGGAACTCAAAACAGAACTTCGACCGGAACCTTCAGTGAAACGATTACCAATCTCGATCCGGGAACAACCTACCACTTCCGAGCGGTGGCCGAAAACGACGCCGGCACCGTCACCGGAGAAACTCTGACTTTTACCACCGACATAGACTATCCGGAAGTGGATACCCTTTCGGCGATAGACATAGATACCGACAGTGCCACTCTCAGAGGGGACATTATCGACACGGGTGGGCCCGACACGGTTGAAGCTCGTTTTCAGTGGGGAGAAAACGAAGGAGACCTAAGTAATACGACCGACTGGTCATGGGAGTCTTCAACGGGCACTTTTTCCGATACGATCAGCAACCTCAATCCCAATCAAACCTACTATTTCCGAGCGGAAGTTAGAAATAATACAGGCAACAATTACGGAGGCACTTTTGAATTCACTACCGATGTTGCTCCTCCCGAAATAGAAACTCTGCCGGCTGAAGAGGTAGATAAGAGAGAGGCCATGCTAAAAGGTGAGCTTACCGATGGGGGCGGAGATGACTCCATCAATCTTTGGTTCGAATACGGAACCGAATCCGGTAGCTTGGACAAAAGCACCAGTGGAAATATAAAAGAAGTTTCATCGGAGGAGGAGTTTGAAAAGTTAGTGGAAGATTTGAATCCGGATACGACTTATTACTTCCAGGCGGTGGCTCAAAATGAAGCCGACACCGTCAGGGGAGAAGAGCTGGAATTCACCACTCTGGAACTTGAATTACCGGAAGTTCTGACTGTTGAAGCGGAACAGGAAACCAACTCAAAATTCATTTTGAAAGGAGAAGTTACTTTTGACGGAGGTGAAGAGATGAATGTCACTCGTGCGGGATTCGAATGGTCAAGACTGGAAGGAGCGTTTACCGACAGCAAAGAATTTGATCATGATGGAGAAGGTGAATTTTCCGAGCCTCTTCACTTTAATTTACAGACAACCTATTATTTCAGGGCCAAGGCCAAAAATGAGGACGGCTGGAGTTATGGTGAAACACAAACTTTCAGGACGGGAGATCCGGAAAAGGGTGAGATTTTAATAGAGCTGCACGGATTGCAAAATATAATTGAAATCAAAGAAGAGGGAATAATACAAAGAGGAAGGTGATAAAGAACAAAGATTAATTCATTTTGTTGCATATCCCAAGTCATGTTGTTATAATCGATAAAGGATTTGAATTAAAATCATATGATTATAAGGAAGGATAAATTGAAGGAGCTACTCGTTGATCCCGGTTATGTGGATGAGGATGATTTTGATTTGGTGGCAAAAATTGCGGACAATAAGTCCGCCCCACTTGATAGGCTACTTGTTGAAAAGGGAATGATAAAGGATGAAAGCTTGGGAAGGTTAATCGCCGATGAAGCCGGATATCCTTTCATAAGCTTAAAAAAAGCGAATCTGAAGAAGATAGATAATAATCTTTTAAAAATTATTCCGGAAGTCGTAGCGCACTCCCAGAGAGCAATCGCTTTTGAAGAAACGGATGATGCGGTAAAGGTGGCCACTTCCAGGCCCGACGATTACCCGTTCTTTAAGATGTTGGAAAAAAAAGCCGAGAAGAGTGTGGAAGTGTTTTATGCCAGCTCTTTTGATGTGGATAGAGCTTTAAAAAAATACAGGGGAGACTTGAAGGAAGAGATTAATGCTTTGATTGAAAAACTCAAGGAATCGGCTGCCGGAGCTGAGGAAAACGTTATTGAATTGGTTGACCTTATTTTGGAATATGCTCAAAACAATATGGCTTCGGACATACATATAGAGCCTTTTCCGGATTCCGGAGTTGTCAGGTTCAGAGTGGATGGAATACTTCATAAAGTTGTCGAATATCCCAAAAACTTACACAGTAGAATAGTTGCCAGATTAAAAATATTGGCTAAGCTGAGAACGGATGAAAAAGAAGCCGCTCAAGACGGAAGGTTCGAATTCGGAAGAATGGATGTCAGGACGTCTATTATGCCGACTACCGAAGGAGAAAATGTAGTACTCAGACTTTTAATGCAACAGGGGAAAAGATTTACCATAGAAGACCTCGGCCTTTCGGATGATGACCTCAGAAAGATGAAAGATGCTTCTCAAAAGCCTTATGGAATGATAGTCACAGTAGGGCCGACGGGTTCGGGGAAAACAACTACCTTGTATGCTCTATTGCAAATGATGAACAGGCCGGATGTTAATATTATGACCATTGAAGATCCCACCGAATACAATATAGAAGGCGTTCGACAGACTCAAGTCAATCCGGCTAAAAACATAACTTTTCCCAAAGGTTTAAGATCCATCGTGAGACAGGACCCGGACATTATTATGGTCGGTGAGATACGTGACGAGGAAACCGTTGACATAGCACTCAATTCAGCGATGACCGGTCATTTGGTTCTTTCAACGATGCACGCCAATGATTCGGCAACCGCTTTCCCCCGATTATTGGAGATGGGAGCCAAAGCGTTTTTAGTTGCATCTTCTTTGAATGTGGCTATAGCTCAAAGGCTTGTAAGAACGATTTGCGGAGAGTGTAAAAAAAGATACCGACTTTCGGGAGAAGAGCTGGAGATTTTACGTCAAGATGAAAATTTAGTTGAAATAATCAAAAAGGTTTCCAATCATCAAAATATTGCCGACATCAATTTTTATAAGGGAAGCGGATGCAAGTTTTGCAATAATTCCGGATATGAGGGAAGAACTGCCATATTCGAGGTTTTGGAAATCACTGAAGAGATAAGAAATCTGATAGTTAAAAAAGTTTCTTCGGACATAATAAGAAAAGCGGCGATCGAAGAGGGGATGACCACCATGGTTCATGACGGGGTGGTAAAAAGTCTCAAGGGAGTTACTACGCTGGAAGAGGTAAAAAAGGTTGCCAAAGCTTAAATTCATATTTTTAAAAATAAATTTTTGAATATATTTTAGTAATTTTAAGATAATCATATCATATGGCGTTATTTGAAAAAATAAGCATGCAGGAAAAGATTGATTTTATAAAAAATCTTTCCCTGCTTATAAAAAGCGGCAAGCCGATAAATGAATCTTTCGCTCTTTTAAGCGAGCAATTCAAATCTCCGGAATTAAAAAAGGTTCTTAAAAAGGCTAAAGAAAAATCGGAAAAAGGAACTCCTTTGTATGAAATATTCGGTGAAAGCAAGGCTTTTGATGAAGTATTCGTAAGCTTTATTCGCGCCGGGGAAGAATCGGGAACTCTTGATGAAAATTTGGAAAATTTAGGTAATTGGTTGGAAAGAAATCATAAATTAAAAAAGGAGATAAGCTCCGCAACCCTGTATCCTAAAATAATTATTTCTTTCGCCATTTTACTCGGAGGAGGTTTGACGATCTTTGTCTTGCCGCAGCTTGTGCAGGTTTTTCAAACTCTCCCGGTGGAATTGCCGGTAACTACTCAGATGATGCTCGCCATATCCGAAGTTATGAGAGAGAGCGGCTTGTACGTAGTCGGATTAGTTGCCGGATTAATGCTGACTTTTTATCTTTTATTGAAGATAAGGGCGATAAGAAGAATTTATCATACACTATCATTAAAATTTCCAGTGGGAGGAACCATCTCTCAAGAATACCAGCTGACAATAATATCCCAACTCGTTGCCACCTTACTTAGAAGTGGAATAACTCTTGACAACGCCCTGGATATCGTTTCCGAATCGGTAACCAACATAAGATATGAGGAAGCTCTTGAAGAAGTGAGAGATCAAATTTCAGCGGGAAACAGCTTCACACAAGCTCTCGGAAGCTATCCGGGCTTGTTTCCGGGGCTATTCGTTTCAGTTGTCAATACGGGTGAAGAAACCGGCTCATACAGCGATTCTTTTCAATATTTGGCTGACTTTTTTTCTTTGAGAGTTACCGAAAGAACAAAAAGGTTGCCGCCGGTTTTGGAGCCGATGCTTCTCATTGCAATCGGAATTTTTGTCGCCTTTATCGCTCACGCAATAGTCATACCGATTTATGAGGTAACCGAGGGCCTTTATTAGTTTTTATAAAATCGGGACGCTTTAAAACAAGATGCTAAAAAAGAAGTTTAAAATAATAAAAAAGACGGCCTTCGGAAAAGAAGGATTCACCTTGGTTGAACTCATAGTGGTTTTAGGATTGATCTCCTTGTTATTATTCGTAACCCTGCCTTACGGCATTGAATTTTATAGAGCGGAGTTAATCCGCGGAGAAACGATGGCGGTGATGAATGTTTTGGATAGAGCTCGCTCACACGCCGTTTCCGGAAGAATGGACAGCGACTGGGGGGTTGTCTTTTTCAGCGAAGAAAACTATTATGCTTTTTTTAAAGGGGAAGAATATGATCCGGATGATCCTCACAGTCAAAAATTTAATTTATCACCGGAAGTGGAAGTCGGAGGTATTGAAAAAGTAGTTTTCGAGAAAGACACCGGAGTTCCGAAGATAATGATTATTGCCGATTAGTCAGGTAACCTTTTTATAATTATTTTCAGATTTAAAATAAAAAAATTAAGAATGAACGAAAAGGGATTGAGCTTGGTAGAACTGATGCTCGCCTTGGCCGTTTTCGTAATAGGAGTTGCATCCGTAGCACATCTTTTTATCGCTGCTCAAGTGGCCTTGAGTTATAGCCTTGAAAAAACTCAAGCCAAGTTTTTAGCTAAAGAAGCGATAGAGGAGGTAAGATTCATTCGTGATCAAGAAGGCTTGGGTCAAATTTTGGACTATGAATACGTCGGTGAAATTGAAAATATTTCACTGAACGGCCAAGATTTTCAAAGAGAAGTTCAAATTGAAATTGAAGGAAGCGTTGCCGAAATTACATCGATAGTCGAGTGGGATTCTGCGGGAGAAAAGGAAGAAATGGTTTCCTTTACCGAGATTTTAACTGATTGGAACAGTGTCGAATACGGCCTGCTCTTTGATGGCAGCCAGGCATATGCGGAAGTTTCCGAGGATTCCGCTCACGACACGGGAGATTCTTTATCGGTCAGTTTTTGGGTGCTTTGGAACAGTTCGGAAGGTGACCATGATTTAATTGTTAAAGATTACCAGGAAAGAGTTTTTGCCATCTATATGTATGATGAATCCACATTACGTTTTTGGGCGATGTCCGACGGAAGCTGGATCGGTAGCGAATACGATGTTGATTTCGATCCCGAAATGGAAAGATGGTACCATATTGTCGGAACCAGGGATGCGACATATCAGAGACTGTATATCGACGGCGAAAAGCAGTATGAAACCGAACACGGTCACGGGGAGTTGGATACGGGATCCGATATTACTTTCGGTGGAGGAGGTTATGATTTCTTGGACGGATCACTCGATGATGTCAGGATTTATGACAGAGCTTTAACTGAAACGGAAATAGATTATTTGAATATGGGATACAATGTGACCGCCGGCCTTGTCGGTCATTGGCCGATGAATGAAGGAGAAGGGTGTGTGGCTTTTGATGAGAGTGGGAATGAAAATCATGCACAGTTGAGTCCCGATTGTGATCAGGATCCGGAAAACGC
>PUNQ01000035.1 GCA_003551845.1 Candidatus Nealsoniibacteriota bacterium | reverse complement strand
TCTCACTCATCACACGTTTCCCATTCATCTCACAACTCTCACACTTCCCACTCATCACACGTCTCCCACACTTCCCACTCATCACACGTTTCCCATTCATCTCACAACTCTCACACTTCCCACTCATCACACGTCTCCCACACTTCCCACTCATCACACATCTCACATGTCTCCCACACCTCCCACGCCTCCCACGGCTCTCACAGCGCTCACAATTCCCACACCTCCCACACCTCTCACAGCGTTCACAATTCCCACACCTCCCACACCTCTCACAGCGTTCACAATTCCCACACCTCTCACTCTTCCCACGCCATACACAGTTCGGGATGCTGTCCGTTCATAGTAATTTGGAATGGTCAGAAATTTGTTCTTGAAAACAATATACTCCCACAATCGGAGCAAGCAGACAGGGATAACTTGTTAGTTGAAGATATTTATAAAATTGAAAATAAAATTAATCCCGAAAATGGTTTTTACAAAATAAGGATTGCCGAATTCGAAGAAGAGAGAACCTTTCTCAATGATCTTCAATTGATTAAAATTTTGCATCCGGAAGAAGTAAAAGTCGGTGTTTTGAACGGTGAGATTATTGCTTACGAGGACATGATTAAGCCTGATAAATTTAAATCTGACGGTAAGATATGGAATTTGGACAAGACTTTGGAAAAGGAGAGGGGAGGGAAGGCTTTTTTGAAATTTAAAAATACGGATGGACGTGACTTGCTTGTAAACGAAATGGCTTTCAGAGGAGGAAGAGAAAGAGTTGATGAGGCGGAGAGAATTTTAAATAAATTAAAGCGTGATGAAATTAATAAGTTTTCAAAAAAAGCATTGGTTGCAATCGGAATAAGCCTCGCTCTTGCTGCCAGAAATACGGTGCGTGCAACAGATCAAAAACAATCAATTCACTATTTCTTAAAATTGGATCAAGATAAGGAAAAAGGAAAAATCGCCGTTAATCATCCCAGAGAAAATATGAGCCACAAGATGATAGATTTGAATCCTCATTTGTCCGAAACGAGCAAAGGTTTTGAATTGGAAATGCAGTGGACTTCATTACATAGGTTTTCTCCCGTAGGCTTGGCAAGAAAAGCTTCAAGCAAACATTTGAAGAAGGAAATTATTGATCCCGTAAAAATAACGCATTCCGACAAGAAGAATTCTTTAAATCAAATTGAAAAAGGTGGCTTAACCATAGCTCCGGGTGATATGCTTACTGTAGAGTTTCCCGCCACCGAAGAAGATGAAAATTGCTCCTTTTTCTTAAAAAGTAGAGGATATTATGAAAAATTTTAATTTTTAAGGAGTGCAAAAGCAACATTTTCAATTTCTCCAATTATCCTTATAGAATATTTCCTCTGACAAGAGGAATAATCTTATTCGACTAAAAGCCGGTATTTTTTATAATTTAAGAATGAAAAATAAGATAAATTTTCCCAAAATAATTCATCTCCAATGGCATCTTACGGAAAGGTGTAATTTAAGTTGCAAGCACTGTTATCAATCCTCATTAACTGAAGAACTCAATGAAAAAGAGCTTTTGAGTGTTTTGGATAATTTTGTAAGACAAGTTGGAATATGGGGAGGAACCAGACGAGCCTCAATTTCCTTTACAGGAGGAGAACCCTTTTTAAAAGATGAACTTTTTTTGCTTTTAGAAAAATGCTCTAACCTGAATAAGAAATTTTCTTACGGAATTTTAACTAACGGGACGCTTCTTGATGAAAAAAAAGTAGATAAGCTGAAGAGACTAAAAGTGGACTATGTACAGATCAGTATCGAGGGCGGAAGACGGGTAAATGACCAAATAAGAGGAGCCGGAAGCTTTAAAAAAATAATTGATGCGTGTGAATTAATTAAATCTCGAAACCTGAACTTGATATTGGGCTTTACCGTAAACAAAATAAATCTTAATGATCTACCGATTGTTGCAGAAATCGCAAGAAAATATGATTGTGTTTTGAGCCTGAAAAGGATGGTTCCTTTGGGCCGTGGCAATGACATGGCGGAAAAACTTTTATCGATTTCTCAAATGAGAGATGTTTGGAAAAGAGCTTTAATTATGCGGTTCGAAAAAAAAATTAAAATTTCTTTCGGGTGTGAGTCCGCAATTATACTCCGGGATTTTCCGGAAGAAAGGATATCCACCTGCAATGCAGGATACGGAATTATAACTTTAATGCCCAATGGAAATATTTATCCTTGCAGAAAATTGCCGATAACTGTAGGAAATGTCATGGAGAATTCTTTTTCGGAGATCTATAACTCAAAAACGTATCAAAAATTGAGAAACACTGGAAGAATTTGTAAAAATTGCCAAAGTTGTGATTATTTTAAAAAATGCCAGGGAGGATCGCGATGTATGGCTTTTAATTATTTTAACAATGATACTGCTCCGGATCCTTATTGTTGGAGCCTTTTTAAAAAATTACCTTCCGAAGATAAAGAGTGGAAGGAAGGAGAAAATTATAACTTGAAGAAATGGTGGGCGAATACGGGGTGGGGAGACTAAAATTGTCCAAATCATCGCAGGGCCTTTTCATTAATAATCTGATTTTATTTTGATTTTATCTTTTTTTGTTTTATAATCAGTTACAAATCACATTAATCATTAATCATTTTCGCAGTAAAGATATCTAAAATAAAAAATAGGATTCAATGGAAAAAAGAGTTGATGTAAAAGCCAATTTCAGTTGCAATAATAAATGCATTTTTTGTGTTCAAGGAAATAAGAGATATATTTATGATGACAAAGACACCGAAGAGATGAAGGAAATATTGAAAGAGGCGAAAGAAAACGGACATGAAGCCGTGGTATTTACCGGAGGAGAGATAACTATACGAGAAGACTTACCGAAGCTCGTCAGTTATGCCAAAAGATTGGGTTTTAAAAAGATTCAAATGCAAACGAACGGTAGACGTTTCGCTTATAAAAATTATTGTAAAACTTTAATTAAAAGCGGGGCTAACGAATTCGGCCTGGCTCTTCACGGAGCAACTGCAAAAATACACGACAAATTAACCAGAGCCGAGGGCAGCTTCAAGCAAACGACTGCCGGAATTAAAAATTTAACTTCCATGGGGCAATGGGTCAATGTTAATTGTGTAATTACAAAACCGGGATACAAATCTTTCCCCGAATTAGCGGACTTATTGATAAGTTTGGGTGTGTCACAATATCAGTTTGCATTCATACATATAAACAGAATCATCAAGGACGACCCGGAATTGATTGAAAAGGTTGTTCCGAGAAAGAGTGATGTTATGCCATATATAAAAAAAGGATTGGAAAAGGGGATAGATGCGGGAGTAAGAGTTATGACCGAGGCGATACCTTTTTGCTTTATGAAAGGCTATGAAGAATATATAGCCGAATTCGGAAAAATTCCGGATGGGACGGTTTATGATGCCGATTTTAATATTGAGAATTATGCCAACTACCGAAAAACCAAAGGAAAAGAGAAGGCGGAGAAGTGTAAAAATTGTAAATATTTCGCAGTATGCGAAGGGCCCTGGAAGGAATATCCTGAAATATTCGGATGGGATGAATTTAAGCCGGTTAAAAAATCAAGTGATTAATTTCTGTCTTTTGAATCCGAGACATCTTGAATTATTTTATTACAAACCGTATAATCAATGTGAATTAATTAATTAAAATAAAGACATGAAAAAAGAAAAAAGTTATCAAATTTTCTTCGTAGCCTCCACGATTTTTATACTTTTAGGATTCGGAATGGGTTATTTAATCTTTTCGGAATCACCAGAACCCGAAAGGCAAGATGATCTCATTGAGGAATCTCAAGAGGAAGAGCATGTGGAGGGGCTCTTGGAGGGAAAAATTGCCGAAATTGATTTTGAAAACTTTAAAGTTATACTGACAGTTGACAGACCCAATGAGTTGAGCGGTGAGGATCTGGATATTTCTTTAACTGAGCGCACAAATTTTGAAGAGTTAATTTTGGAAGTTTATGATCTAAATGATGTTCGTCCCGTAAGCAGAGAGCAGGTGAGTGGCGAAGAAATAAGTGCGGGAGATGATGTTTTAATTAATGTGGGAGTGGAAGTAGTCGAGGCGGTTGAAGAAGAAAGAGAGCTTACTGCAAGAAACATTACATTGATTACTGCAGATGAGGTCTTTTAATCCTTGTTAAAAAATATCAAAAAACCTCTCGTCATCGGGCGAGAGGTTTTATATTTTAATCAAATTATTTTTTTGAGAGAGAACTATCAATTGTCATCATTTTTTCAACACTCCTTTTTCCGAACTTTTTGAGGTTTTCTTTTCTGAATCCGTAGCATTGCTTTTCATATCGGCAGTTGTTGCATATTTTAATTTTTTCCTTCAATTTACTTGTCCCGGAATTGGACAAACCATCAAATTTCCAACTCGATTCTTTTTCGTAATTGGATGTGTAAATAAAATTTTGACACAGTGTAGTCGGAAGAACACACCTGGGAAAGTTGGTTATGTGAACTTGTTTAAATTTTTTCAGAAGATTTAGATTATCATAAAAAAATGCCCTCTTTCTTTCATATGAAACCAATAATTCATCATAATCAAAATCCGCATCTTTGTTGGGAACCAGGTCTTGGAGACCGATGTATTCAACCCCCAGTTTCAAAATCATACTCCATAATTTATCAAGATGAGCAATATTTTTACTCATTGTTACCGAATCAACAGTAACGATCAAATTGTTCTCCAATGAGTTTTTGACTCCTTGTAGAGCTTCCCGAAAAGCTCTCTTTTGAACTATTTCATTATGGATATCTTTGGGGCCGTGAACGGCAATGCTGACCTCATCAAGACCCGAATCAATTAATTTTTCAAGAAAGTGGTTATCGGCCAATCTTCTCCCGTTGGTACTTAAACTGATTTTTTTATACCCGCTTTCTTGAGCCGTCCGTAGTAATTTTATTATATGGGGATGCTCGGTCGGCTCTCCTCCGGTGAAGGATATTTCAGTTGCGTGTTTTTTCCGTTTTACGATTTTGGAAGATAATTTATCGAAATCAAAAGCATCTCTTTGGTGCCCCTTTACACTGCACATCATGCAATCGTTATTACAAACCTCTCCAACATAAATAATAATAATTTTTTGCATTTTTATTTTATTTTTTTATGATGTGAGTCAAAAATAGGGGGGAGAAAAAAATAAGGCAAAAGATCAAAGTTGGCTTCACAAGGGGTCCAGCAGCTTGCACACTTTTTTATCGACATATTTTTTCGATTTTCTAATAAGCGACTGCATATGAACTCATTTCCTCTATTATCAATATAGACCCTGTTTAGGCCCGCAAAACATTTTCTTCTTCTTTTCTTCTCAACTATCTTTTTTAGGTCCGTTAAATATCTTTTATTCAAGAAACTGATATTTTTTTTATTTAATTTTAAAAACTTATCGATCATCATACCTTTTTCTTTTTCAGTAAAGTCCGTTATATAATCATTTTTCAGATTATTGTAGAACTCATCTATGACGGCTAAGTTAAGCCATAAGTCATTTTCTTCTTTTAAAGCTTCAATGTCCTCTGTTTTACTCAAAGTGATAGTTTTATAAAAGTGTAGCCGCTTTTTATATTTTTTTTGAAGATTTTTTATGACGGTTACGGTTTTTTCATAATTACGGTGGGCATTCTTTACTCCCGTTTTGCTCTCTCCCCAGCTCTCATTGGGTATGTAGTGTAGTCCGAGATAAAGCCTTAAATCCGAAAAATTTTGAAAAATGGCTTCGGTGAAGCGCTTTACGGCTTCTGAACGAGAGCAATTGGTGTTAATTGATAAATATCTCAAGTTGGGATTTCTTTTTTTTATTTTTTCTACAAAATTAATTAATCGCCGCTCTTTTAAAAAGGGTTCTCCACCGGTAATCGACAAAAAGAAAAGCCGGTTTTTAAATTTTGAAATTATTTCCTCCTCTATATCTTCAGAAATGAAGCCGTTATTTTTTTTCCAGCTTCCACAAGTAGAGCAACGGTAATTACAACTGTCATCTATTTTTATAAGCAACCGATAAGGGTCACGTTTTTCTTTTGAAAAGCAGGATAAAGCTTTTAACTTTAAATTTTTAAAACCCAACTTGAACAGCCAGACAAGATATTTCAATGTCGCCATTTTTTCTTTTTTCATGGTTTAAATATTTTTGCCCGCTGAAGAGTTGAATTAATTTTTAAAATAATATTGAATTCAATGAAATCAGAATAGAATCCGAGCCGGTTTGATTATATCATTTTTTTTAATTGATAAAAGGAGCTTTGATTTGTTGACTGCCTCTCAAAATAAATTATAATACGGTAGTGGCAACTTAAACTCTGAAAGTGAGCAATTCCAAAATAAAAAAATCAGTTGTATTCGTTGGGTATGATTGCAACAACAATTGCCGATTTTGCATGGAGCAGGACGTTCGCGGAAGGCGCCCATTAAAAAAAACGGAAATAATGAGACATATCGTGGGGGCCAGAAAAAGAGGGTCAACCTATTTGGAGATGCTGGGTGGTGAAATAACGATACGGAAAGATTTTGTAGATCTTGTTAAATTCGCTAAAAAAATGGGCTTTGAGACTGTTATGATTGCTACTAACGGAAGGATGTTTTCATACAAGGAGCACGCTTATAAGGCTGTTGAGGCCGGATTAAACAGTATTGTTTTTTCAATCCACGGACACGATGCGGAAACACATGATCATCTAACGAGAGCGCCGGGTAGTTTTGAGCAGCTGCATGAGGGATTAAAAAATATCAGGGAGGCCATTGATTATTTCGGAGAAGAATTTCATCTGGGAACCAATTCTACGGTAGTGAAAAAAAATTATAAGCATTTACCGGAATTGGGAAGGCATATTAAATCTTTGGGAATAACCAATAGTGAATTTATTTTTGTTGATTGTAATGAAGGGGGGGCATATAATAATTTTGAAGAGTTGGTTCCTAAAATTTCGGATGCAGCACCTTATATACGCAAGTGCTTGGATTTGGTTAATGTTGAGAAAGATGACAGAACCAATTGGGATATAAGATATGTACCTTTGTGTTATTTTCAAGATCATCTGAATCAAGTGAGTGAACTGAAAGAGATAAGGGTTTTTGAAACCGAGCAACTCGGCAGAAGCTCTGAGCGGAGCGGGTACGATTATCAAATAAAGAGAAAAAATATAGCCAGAATAAAACCGGAAGATAAATGCAAGGGATGCGCTCTGGATCCTTATTGTGAAGGGCTTTGGAAGACTTATTACCAAAGATATGGCGGCAATGAGCTAAAGCCCGTATCGGAAATTTCCCAAGAACAAAAAAGAAAGCTTAATTATTTAAATTGAAATTAAAAACATGGCGGACTATTGTATTTGGAATTTGTGTAACAGTAATTGCATAATGTGTACAAATCCTTATGGATTCAGAACCAAAAAAGGTGCCAAAGCTTATTCTGCAGACAAAGTCCTGCAAAGAATAACGGGTGATAAAAATGAAATTTTGAGAACTGAGGCGGATATAAATCTAACCGGTGGAGAGCCGACAATACACCCGGAATTCGTTTATCTTATGGAAAATTTAAGAAAAAGATTTCCGAAAAATGCAATCGCTTTTTCGACTAACGGGCGTAGATTTATGTATAAAGGGTTTGCAAAAAAGATCTTGAGCATAAATAATATACGTATGCATGTAGTGATTCATTCTGCATCAAAAGAAATTCATGATTCCATAACTCGTTCACCCGGAAGTTTTGAGCAGACCGTAAAAGGTCTTGAAAATTTATTCAAATACAGAAATCGAACTCATTCAATAGAAATAAGAACGGTTCTGTTAAAGCAAAATTATAGTAGCATTAATGATCTTTACAGGATGCTGCACAATAAGTTTACCGACGCCGAAAGAATTTGCACTATTTTTCCGGAGTATGAAGGAAGAGCGGAAAAAAATTTCGAGGAGATAAGCGTAAGTTTCCCACAAGTAAAGCCGTTTGTAGAAAAGGGATTAAAAAACTGGAGAAAAAAGTTTAAAAGTTTTTATTTGTATCATTTTCCTCTTTGTGCAGTAAGAAATGATTTTTGGGAACATGTGATAAGATCGCTACCTCCGGACCACCACGAAACTTTTTTCATGGAAAAATGCGAAAAATGTTTTTATAAGGATTCTTGCTTGGGTGTTTACAAGGATTATGTGAGGCATTTCGGAGAGGATCATTTTAAGCCTATCAGTGATAAAATTAAGGGTATAAAGAAAAATCATGAAGACTATCATCGGCCGATTGTAAGGGTATGAAGTCTTTACAAAAACATCATTAATGATAAAATTCAAAAAAATAATCAAGTTTATTAAAAAAATGAAAAAAGATAATTTAACTTTAAAAAACAGGGAATTCGTCGCTTTTAAAGGCAAGATAAAAGAAATAAAAGAGAAGGATAAGCAGATCAGAGCGGATTTGGACCTCAATGAAACCTTTGAAAACCCTTCCGAAGAGCAAGTTGAAAAAATAATTTCTTTTTCCGAAGGGACTTCATTTTTCAAGGTCAAGTTAAAATTTAAAGATGATGGAGAGATGGATGAAGGAGAAAAAGAAGAGATCTCCTTCGAAGATTTAATTAAAGAAGATAATATTTTAATGGTTCCTTCAAATCAAGAAGATGCGTTTAAAATACTTTCAATTGATAAAATTAAAGCTCAAGAATTAATTGTCTTTGCATAATTTCAGTTAATTTTTATCATTTTAAAAATCCGTCATTAGACGGATTTTTCTTTTGAATTTATTTTTATTTCGGACTGCGCAGCCGCTATTTTGTAGCTCTGTACAAAAAGGCGTGATGCCCATCAACTTCATAGGAGACTAAAACTTCTTCAACATTGAATATTCGCTTCAACTCATTTTCAAAATTTTCGGGATCAGCCGCTATATATCCGTCAATCATGTGTGAAGTGAAGCCCATTTCGGATTGAGATAAATAGATAACAGCGTTATCCGGAATCATTCGAGCCACGATTTTAAGCTGATCAACATCATTTATTGCAATGAATTGTCCATCTACCGGCATTGCGTGCAGAAGATTTCTTTCACCGTTGGTAATGAAATAAGTGTTATTTCCGACTGAAACGTCGAACTCGTTTTGAATTAGCCCGGAAATTCTATTTTCATAACTCAAATTTTTGTACGAATAATACTCCCTCCTTACTTGATCGTGATCATAATTTACAAAATGAGATAATTGTCTGTCGACAATCAAATTGGAATGATCTCTGAAGGCTAACGGAAACAGTACGGTTACGAAAGAGAAAATAATTAAAATTTGTAAACCGCCATAAAACAATAGATCTTTTTTCTGCAGAATATAAGCAAAGCCGATTCCGGCAACTATTATAAGAGGAGTCAATATGGTTATCATATAGCGATATGCACTTATTCCTCCCACTGCATGAAAAAAAGCATAATAAAAAATTAAAAATAAAAATTGGAAGAAAAAGAAAAAAATAACCCTTCTATCGTTCTTCTCTTTTTTAAGGGAGAAAAATATTGTGAAAAGGGCCAGTATAATTAAAATTAAAGTTAAATTTTGATAATTGCTGAGTGTTTGAAGAGCTCTACCGATATTATTCATAAAAAATTCCGAGGCTCCGATAATAATTTGAATCATGTATGTAATCGGATTACCCTCATACTGATAAGTTCTACCGTGAAGAGCAACATCATGTTGAGCATCGGCAAAATACATTCCCACCGTAGGTATTGTTCGAGGTATTAAAAATATCAAGAATAAGAAAATATGTGTGAAACGAACTTTGTAACTCCTTGCCTTGATTAAAAAGAGATAAAAAAGAATTAAAAGATATGGAAGGAATATGTATTCTACTCTGGATCCGGTAGCCAAAAGTGCCGAAGCACCTGCAGGAATCAAGAAGAGTGAATCATCGGTATCGAATTGAATCGAAAGAAAAAAGAAGGAGAGAATCATAAAGAAGAGAGCGAGCAGAGAATAATCTTCGGTTAGGCTGAAAGTATAAATAATGGGATTGGCAAGAAAAAATAAAGAACAGGCGTAAGCGGCTTTGTTATTTTTTGTAAAATTTTTAACTAAAACATATATTAAAAAGATGGAAATGAAGAATCCGAAAAAATTAAGACCGGCAATAAATTCATAACTAATTCCACCGAAAAGATCGGTAAAGAACCTGTTTCGCAAATGATATATGGGAGCTCTTGCGTCCATAAGCAAGGATCTCCAATCCGAAAGATTCATTATTGACATGAGCCAAACACCGAATTCGCCCCGACCGGAAAAATTTTTAGGAACTAAAAAAAATCCCCATGATACGAAAAAGAAAGTGATTGCAAATAGAGACTTCGGAATTTTTTTAAAATATGAAAAAATCTCTTTCCATTTGTATATAATTGAAAACAAAGTGCCCGTAAGCGCAATTATTAGAACGATAGCCGAGATTTGGTAGAAGACTTGTGGTATGATCATCAAATCAGAATAAATTTTACTTAATGGTAGCAAATCAGGTTTTTTTGGTCAATTTTCCCTCCAATTTTTTTGGTTTTTTTTTATATATTATTGTGATATAATTGCAAAAGTAAAATTTAATTTTTAAGATATGAAAGACAAAATCAAAGTCAAGGAACAAGATAATTTTGTTTTGGTCTCCGTTGATTCCGCCATCTATTCTCTCGATTCAATATACGATGCAGCATATAATTTTTTGGACAAAGCATATATCCATTTAGCGGGTGATCCCGATGGCATTGTCGAGGTTAGACTCAAGGCGAAAGAAAAGATGGACAAAAAAAATCTGAAAAAATTGGGCAATGAATTTTTTAACGAACTTATTAATACCGGAATAAGATCGAGGATAGCCAAAGATAACAAGAAAATAAGAGAATATATAGTCAGTACCGCTCTCATCGGAGCTTCTAAAGATCTGCAAGACCAAATAAGGAAAGAGAGAGAAGGGGTTAACCTTAACCCCCTAATGGATGAAGATGACGATTGGGAGGACGATCCGCTCGGTATAGCTTCTTCCTGGGAGGATAAGTATGAAGAGGATAAAAATGAGAAAAAATAGCTAATTAAAAATATGCTTTCAAAGAAATTTAATTTTGACGAACTTGATTTTGAGGCTAAACATCTCAATCATTTTAATTTTGAAGAATTTGAGGGAGATTATTTATTAACCAATGATTTCGGCCAGTATGCACGGCTTTCTCCGGAAGAATTCAAAGACTTGTTAGAAGATGAATTGGACGAAGACTCGGAACTCTATAATAAGCTTTGGCGACAAGGCTTTATAAGGAGGGACTTATCCGAATATGAGCCGCTGACGAACCAATACAGAAAACAGATGGCCTCTCTTTTCACCGGAGCCAGTCTTCATATTATTGTTGTTACGCTAAGGTGTAATCAAAATTGCATATATTGCCAAGCAAGCGCCAAAGGAATGGACAATACCGACTTGGATATGGATTTGGAAACCGCAAAAAATGTTGTGGATACCATATTTGAAACTTCAAGCGAACACATAACGATTGAGTTTCAAGGCGGCGAACCTTTG
The DNA here is from genome assembly GCA_003551845.1 of Candidatus Nealsoniibacteriota bacterium. Taxonomy (GTDB): domain Bacteria; phylum Patescibacteriota; class Minisyncoccia; order Minisyncoccales; family PWPS01; genus PWPS01. The sequence continues at coordinate 11,162 of PUNQ01000035.1, read as the reverse complement.
GTTAATTGGGATGTTGTTAAGTTCATAGTTGATTATGCTCGAAAGAAAGAAAGTGAATCGAATAAAACCCTTGAATTTTCGCTGGTGAGTAATTTGTCGCTTCTCACGGAAGAGAGATTGGACTTTTTAACCGATAGATTGGTTGGGATTTGTACATCTCTGGATGGACCCGAGGAAGTTCATAATACGAATCGTCCCTATCCGGACGGAAACGGTTACGCGGAAACCGTGAAATGGATCAGGAGATATAAAAAGAGACAAAAAGAATTAAATGAAAAAGGAAAAGAATTAACTCAAATAAATGCACTGGTAACACTTTCAAAAATTTCTCTGGATTATCCGGAAGAAATTATCAATGAATATTTAAGATTGGGATTTTTCGGAATACATTTGAGGCCACTCAGCTATTTGGGATATTCGTCCGGTGACTTTAAAGACAAAATGGGCTATCCGGTAGAAGATTTTTTGGATTTTTGGAAAGGAGCAATGGATTATATAGTTGAAATAAATAAACTGGGTAATACATTTTTTGAGAGAGGTGCAAGGCTTAGATTGAGAAAAATATTATTAAAACAAGACCCGGGATATACCGATTTGAATTCTCCTTGCGGAGCATCCATAGGTCAAATGCTTTATAATTACGATGGTGACGTTTATACTTGTGACGAGGGGAGAATGGTTGAGGGGGATATATTTAAAATTGGTGAAATCGGTAAAGATGGCTATGAAGAGATGGTGGCAAGCGATACCACTCAAGCAATTTTAACCGGGTCGTTACTTGACAATCAAACTTGTCAAAGTTGTGTTTATAAGCCGTATTGCGGAGTGTGCCCCGTTAAAAATTATGATAATTACGGAACCATTTTTCCTCAAATGAAAAATACCGGATGGTGCAAGTTGCAAAAGGGGCAATTCGATTATCTTTTTTCCAAACTTGAAGATGAAGACTATAAAGAAGTTTTTGAGCGCTGGGTCAGACCCTTTAAAGATAAAAACTGAAAAATGATCAATTCAGCATTTTTATTTCCGTTAATAATAATCGGTTTTCTTGCATGCTATTTTGATTTTAAAAAAGGAATTATCCCCAATAAATTAATTCTTTCCGGTTTTATTTGGGGATTTTTTTTATATTCTTTTTTGTTTTTTTATAATATATTTTTTTTAGAGTCGCCCGAGCTGTTCGACTATCTTCCTACGGCTTTCTCAAATGGTGTCATATCGGTGTTTTTGGGCTATCTGATTTGGATGCTCGGCTTTTGGTCTGCCGGAGACGGGAAACTTTTCGGACTTTACGGATTCCTTTTGCCACTTGAGTTTTATTCGGGTTATTATATAAATCATTTTCCCGCATTTGCACTACTTGCCAACTTTGCGGTTCCACTCATATTTTTACTTTTTTTTAAAGCGACAATCACTGCTATTAAGAAAAATGAAGAGATATTCGAAAAGATTAAAAAGAAAGAATTTCTACAGATGGTTAATTTGAAAAGATACGGTAAAAGTGCCTTTATTTTTACGACGGACATTGCCATGGCGATGATAATAATTAGTTTTTTAGTTATTTTTTTTGAGCGATTCTTACTCATACCCCCGAACGGGTTCATTATCTTTATTCTTCTTGTTATCTTGATGTATATTTTCAGGAGGTTGAAATCCAAGTTTCCACTTTTTGAATTTGCAAAATATCTTATTATTTTTACTTTTTTTGGAAATTTGTTGGCGCAAGGTGATTTCGGTACGGCGGTAGGATTTTTAAGAACAATAATTGTTTTTGCTCTATTTATCGGACTTCTCAAATGGGTATTGCTTTTTTATGTTCAAAGAGAGGAAACGGATAAAATTCCGGCGAAAGAAGTAGAGGAGGGGATGATGCTCACAAAAGAATGGGAGCAATATCTTTCATCAAAGATATCAAAATTTAAAAAACCCGATAAGCGGCAACATTTTAAAAACATCAGAGGAGGTGGATTAACCCGACGTCAGGCTGAGATCATAAGGGAACTTTTCGATGATGATGAAAGATACATGGTGGAAATTTGCAACACTCTTCCTTTTGCCCCCTTTATGTTTATTGCTGCAATGATATCCATTATTACTCAAAGCTCTTTCATTCCGCCACTTATAGACTTTTTTAATCTCCTAACTCATTTTTAATCTTTATTTTATTTCAGTAAGTGAATATAATAAAAAAAGTAAAAAATAATAATCAGTTTAATGAAAAAAATGAAAAAAGAAAAAAGCATTAAGGCCGCTTTATTGGCTTTGTCAATAATAATAGTTTCTGTTTTAATTTTGGTTTTTATTTTTGAAAGCAATGATCATTCTTCCGATGAACCGGTCTTGGACAGAGGGACAACGCTTGATGAAGCCGGCCTGGTCGCGGAAAATTGGATAAGGGAGCATTCGGGAACTTATAGAGATAGGGGTGGTTATGATTTAAGTATTATTGAAAAAAGTGATTTGGGCGAAGGTTGGTATGAGTTTTACTTCCGGTTTAACACGGAGGAAGAGGGCTATGGAAGGAAGGAGGACGGAATCGAAACCGAAAGCATTACGGATAATCGGGAAATTGTTGTCAGAACGAATTACAATATAGTTGAAGCGGTCATAGTCGACGGCAAATATAACGATCAAGCTCTTAAACTTGTCGACTCCGATCTTCCGGGACCGGAAAATGAAGATTTTGAATTGGTAGATACGGATGAAGATGAGCTCGAAGACAATATAATTTCGGGAGATGGAGATGAGAGAGATGATGCAAACAGGGAAGAAAGTGAAAATCAAGACCAAGGTGATTCCGAGCACGAAGAAGAGAATGGATAATGATGCTGTTTAACCAAAGGTGAAAAACAATATAAATTTAATAGCCGTAATTGGAGGAGCTGAAACTTCCCCTTATTTTTAGAGGGATTTTTTTAGTTTTATGAGTGAAAGTAAGCTTTTAAGATATCTTTTAACTTCATGAAAATCGACTTTTGATTTTCCGTGAATTCTTCCCTTGAATTGAATGGGAACCTCCTTAATATTCAAGCCCTTATTTTCCGCCCTGAGAACCGTTTCCAATTGAAACGCATATCCTCTGGTTGTAAACTCTTCAAAATTTAAACTTTTTAAAAATGAGATACTGTAATATTTGAATCCGGAAGAACAGTCAATTGTTTTTATGCCGAGCAAAAGTTTGCTCAGCTTTCTGGCAAAAAAACTCATTATCTTTTTTCTCGAGCTCCAATTAATTGTTTTTCCGCCGGGTATGAAACGGGATCCGATTACGAGATCATTTTTTTCCGAGTGTTTTATTAAACCGGGTATTTCTTCGGGTAAATGCGATAAATCGCCATCCATCGTTATCACTCCTTCAACATTCATTTTCATGGCTTCTTTTAAGCCGTAAATTATCGCCGCATGAAGTCCTTCCTGCTTTGATTTGGTTACGACTTTTACCCCTTTTTCCCTTTTTGCAATTTTTTCAGTCACTTCTTTTGAATTGTCAGTTGAGTTATCATTGACGACTATTATACTTAAATCTTCGTCAAGATTAAGAATTCCATCAAGAAGGATGGGAATATTTTTTTCCTCATTGTGGACCGGTATGACAATTGCCGTATTCTTTTTCATTTTTTACCAATTCTTAATCGCCTTTTCCCAACGACTGAAAGTTCCCGTATCTTGCCATTTTCCGTGCCATTTGTAACCGAATAACTTTCTTTTTTTAGCCAGCTCGGGAAACAGATCCTTTTCCAGCATGGAAAATTCTTTTGTTGGAAAATATTTTTTAATATTGGGCTCAAAAATATAAAGCCCCGAATTTATATAGGGAGTAGGAGGATTCTTCGGTTTTTCCAAAAAATCAATTATTTTATTCTTTTCCAAAATCGCTACACCGTACGAAGATGGATTTTTGGACTTAACCAAGGCTATTGTTGAAATCGACTCTTTTTCTTTATGCCATTTTATCATTCGGTTCAGGTCTATATCCTTTAATTCGTCACCGTTTGAAACAAGCAAAGATCCATCGAACCAACTTTCGGATTTTTTCAAGGGACCCAAGGTTCCTGAGGGCTTTGATTCTACTAAAAAACTTATATTTTTATCTGGAAAGTTTTCCTTCCTCCATTTCTTAAATTTCAACTCGTCCTTTTTTTGTACGTTTATTTTAATATCTTTTATTTTATATTTTAAAAATAATTCTACAATATGAGTTAGCACCGCTTTTCCTTGAACCGGAATTAACGGTTTGGGAATTTCATAAGTTACCGGACGTAGCCTGGTTCCCTTACCTCCCGCCAATATAAAACCTTTCATAATTTTATTTTTTAAAAACTAAGAATTTATATCCCAAGAAATCCCAAATCATCACGACGACCAAGCTGGATGCCGCTCCGATGTTGGCGTTAATCAGTTCCGGAAAGTGAGGAAAGTTCACCTTCATAAAGGAATAAACTACGGTTGCAATAATTACATTGAGACCCATTCCGGCAATCGCTACCAGAAAAAAAGAACAGATTTCTTTACCGAATTGTTTTCCGGAACTCTTCTTTTTAAAAACCCAATTTTTATTCCAATAAAAGCTATTGGTAATTGCTGCCAATACGGCGATTGTCTTGAAAATAAAATAATTCAGAACCCCTTCTCCCAAGCCGAAAATTATAATCAAAAGATTCAAAACCGAAAAGTCTATGACCGTATTCAAGAGGCCGGTTATAAAAAACTTCATGAATTGAAGTTTTGTTTTCTTGAAGCCGTCAATACTGAATTTTTTAATCATATCTCCTTTTTACATCAAGTAAACTTTTAAAGGTCCTGAAGTAGTCAAAAAATTGAACCTTAGAGTCGGAAGCGTTTTTCCAGCATACGGGCAGTTCTTTAATCTTGAATCCCTTGGCTTCTGCAATTTTCAAAAATTCAAAATCGAATCCCCAGCGCAAACAGGATGTAAGGGGGACTACTTTTTCCGCCACTTCTCGAGTAAAGAGCTTGAATCCACATTGTGTGTCCATATAGTTCATCTTTAAAAATTTTCGTATACAGATATTAGCTAAATCGCCTAAAAACTCTTTATAATAAGGTTGTCTTTTTAATATTTTACTTTCCGGAAGACCTCTGGAACCTATCAATATATCGTATTTTTCTATTTTTTCCAGAAAGTCAAACAGGTGACTGATATCGGTTGAATTATCCGCATCCGTATAAAGCAGAAAGTCGCCATCGGCGCTTAAAACACCATTCTTAACAGCTGCTCCCTTGCCCATATTTTTCTCCAATCTAATCACGGCAGTGTTGAATCGGCTAAGCCCCTTTGCCTTCCGATAAGTCTTATCCGTTGATCCGTCATCGACTACAATTATTTCATAGTCAAAATTCTTGTCGTTCAATTTTTGACCGATTGATCTTATTGTGGATTCGATATTTTCCGCCTCGTTGTATGCAGGTATGATTATGGATATTTTTTTGTCGGTGTCCATCAAACATTCATGAAAATTTCGTTGGGCAATTATAACATTTTGTAAAGCTTTCAACAAACCGAAGTTTTCAATCCGGTTAATTTTAAAACAGTGATAAGGAGGGAAAAATTGGATTTATTTTAAAAATGTGATAAAAATTATTAATGGATAATTATACTTTTTAATTGCAAGTTTTAAAAATCACTTATGAACAGAAGCTTGCTTCGCGAATTTATAGAATTTTTGATGATAACGAAAAAATGGTGGTTGGCTCCGATACTTTTTACATTGTTTATTTTGGGGTTGCTGATAATCTTCGGATCGGCTACTCCCTTGTCTCCCTTTATTTATGGAATGTAATCGGGTATAAAAAATGAAATCAGCTTTAAGAAATAATTTTCAAAAGAATAAAGTAGGGCGATCTATCGGATTTCTTTTTTCTTTTTTATTGTTTTCAACCGTTTTTTATTTTTTCCTTGAATTTAGCGGTAAGTTACCCGATAATTGGACCATTTTTCATGTCGGTTCGTTGGTAATTCTATTATTACTAATCTCATATTTGATAAAATGGGTACTGAAATAAAAGAAATTTTCAAGGAAATAAAAGAGGGAATGCGTATTTTCGGAGAGTTGATTTCAAATCTGGTCAATACGACTTTGCTTCTTGCCGCTTACATTTTCGTTATCGGACCGACGGCTATTATCGGTAAAATGATGGGTAAAAATTTTTTAGGTACGGAAAAAGAGGGATGGAAAGAAATTCAAAAAGATGGTGATGAAAAAAGCCATTATCGTCAATTTTAAATAAAAAAAGAAGAAGCTAAAAATATAAAAGCTAATTGAGAAATACGCTGACAAGACCTTAATTGCGGAATAATTCATGAAAGAAGGCGATAAAAAAATAAGAAAAAATAGATTTATTTCCTTTTTAAAAAAGAGGAAAAGATTTCTTTCTTTCTTTCTTTCCTTTTTTGCCATAATCGGGATGGTGTCAGTTTTTCTCATTGTTTTGGAAATCAATTTTGCATTAAATTCCGCGAGGGAGCATATAAGAATTCATGAGGATATACTTGATGGTGTAGGGGAGCTCAACTTCAGGCATCATCCTTATTTTGATTATTTTCATGATTATCAGTCAACTAAAAATCCCTGTGAGGAAGAATTTGAAGATCCGGTTACCATACACATGTACGGAGGTTCGGCCATGCTTGATCGGACCGAGTCGGATTCGATCCCTTTTCATCTTTGGGATATTCTCTGTCAATCGGGGCTTGAAGTTGAGGTTAAAAACTTGGGGCAAGCGGGCTATGTCAGCTCTCAGGAGGTGTCAAAATTGATATATCGCTTAAGAACGGATATTAATCCGGATATTGTTGTGTTTTATGACGGATACAATGACATGGGCATTGATAATCCGGGCTATCCTCATATGGATTTAACAAAAGAAGTTTTTTATTACTACCTTCACCATAATAGAAGCCCTTTTTCATATACCGTAAATTCGATGATACATTTTTTAAAAGTAAGGGGGCTGGTAGATGAAACGGAATATGAATTGGAAAGGATAGATTATTTTAGCTATGATTTCAGAAAAACGGAGTATGAAAATCCGGAAAAGTATGAGCCGGTTATGGAAATCTATCTTAAGAATACCAAAATAGTTCAAGCACTGGAAGATCTTTTTGACTTTAAAGTCTTTTTCTACTGGCAGCCCGATTTAACAACAAAAAAGAATCTTTCGGAAAGTGAAAAGAGATTTATTGAAAATCCGGCATTCGAGACCACGATTGATTACTACGAAAATTCAAAAGAGACCGTTGATTATTTTTTGAACCAAACGGATAATGTCGGAGATCTAAGATATATTTTTGACGATTACTCCGAAACCATGTACAGTGATCTGGTTCACAAGACGGGTAGGGGTAATCAAGTTGTGGCCCAGGAAATTGCGAAAGATATAATTGATTATTTGGATAAAGACTAATTTAAATTTTTTTCGTCAATTTATTTATTGACAAATGAGAAACGATTTAATAACATTAACCAAAGGTTGGGCTTATTAATTAAAAAATCAGTATTAAAAAATCAGTAAAACTTTATGGCCAATGAAACAAGACAAGAATCCGGATTTCGTCAAAGCGCTTCCGGTCCGATTGCGCTTACTGCAGATGTTCAACGAGGGCTCAGAGCCCTTATCAGGATGGCGATTGAGGATGATTATTTGACTGTCAGAGAGATTGTAAATAAGGAAAATATTCCACCTATGAATTTGGAAAGGATTTTTGTTAATTTTCAAGAAAGTGGATTAATAGAGGCAAAAGAAGGAACGGCGGAAGGCTATATTCTGGGAGACGACCCTAAGAAGATAACCTTAAAAATGATTATTGAGTCGATGCAAGAAAAAATGAATTTGGTTAGATGTATTGAAGAAGATTGCGAAAAAAGTAATATCTGCCGATCGGAACCGGTTTGGAAGTCGCTGGACAAAATCATCAAGAAAAAGTTTCAAGACGTCACCCTTTTTGACTTGGTTGAAAATTATGATGATAATTGAGCCATAATGCAAAAGGGAAAGGTCAACAATTAGAAATAAATAAAAAAAATATGTACGAATACGGAAATTTAATTTATGATGCTACGGAAGGATGGCTTTTTGTCAAGCAAGGAAAAAAAGAAGATCTAAAAACCGAAACATTGATTTCCTCCCTGAATGGCTTGGGTAAAAAAGGGTGGGAGCTGGTTACTTATGACAGCGAGCTGGGATATCTTCTCAAATTGAGAAAGGAAAAAGATAAATAAAACCGAAAGTAACCCGGAAAGATTGTCCGGAGTTATTTTTTTAAAGTCGAAGTTAAAAATAAAAATAAATAAAATATGTCTGAAGAAAAAAAAGAGCCCGGGAAAAATAAAAAACTAATTTTTGCTCTGATTGCTCTTGTCGTTATCGTCGGTGCAGTTTATCTTTTAGCTGAGGGGGATGTAACCGTTGATCCTGAAAACGGCGAAGACGTAGTTGAAGATTCGGGTCTTGAAATGGTGAGGGAACCACACCTGTTTTTGGCCGGAACCGGTGGTGAAATAGGTCAGAGAGATGAAAATGAAGCTGTTAGTGAATTTAATCCGGGAGATTATCTGGGAGTAAGTGGTGAGTATATGGTTGAAGAAGAAGGACGCATGTGGGGTAATATTCTGGATCGCAACGAGGGAATGGAAATTGAAGAAGCACTTTCACCATTTACGGTGAACGTGACCGAAGATTCCAGCGGATTCAGCATGTGTTGCGGAGCAGTTCCCGGAAGAGAAAATTCTTATTACATTGAAATTATTTTTGACGGAGAAAGAGTTGATTTGATTCCCTTTGAAGTGGCTGAAGGAGATGTTGAGGTGATTGAGGAGAGTGAGGAAGAAGAGGATATGGAAGACGAAGAAGTAGAAGAAGTAGAAGAGGAAGGTGATGATGCGGAAGACGAGGAAGAATAAGAAAATGAAATTCAAAAAAAGCAACGTGGTCTCACGTTGCTTTTTTTGATGGTAATCAAATTTTGGTATTTGAGCAAATTGTTTTTTACTGTTATACTACGAGAAGGTTTATATTGATAAGTGAAAAGGTATTAAATTAAACTTTAATGAGTTTAAATAAAAAGGGAATAATTCCTTTAAAGGTATTGGGGCTTGCAGTACTGTTATTTTTTTTAGTGGCATTCGTGGCTGTAGCCTATTTTTCATTAAGGGAGAGCATGGAAAACAATCATGAAATGGACCAAAAAAAGATTGAGAATGAACCTGAAGAAGAAAGAGGGGATGATGAGAAGATTGAAAATAAAGAAGTGATTGAAGAAGATACGGATTCCGAAAATTCAATTAAAGAAATAGATTTACCGACTGTAAAAACCGGAGAAGTTAGAAGTGTCGGTAGTGAAAGCGCCAGATTGACCGGAGAGTTGGTTGATACGGGCGGAGATGAGAAAGTTGAAGTCAGATTTCATTACGGAGAAGATGAGGATAATCTTTATGTGAATACCGACTGGCTCCCACAAACTTCAACCGGAGAATTTTCGTATAAAATTGAATCTTTGGCTTTTAATACGGCTTATTATTTTAAAGCGGAAGCAAAAAACTCTAAGGGCAGTGATTATGGTGAAGTTTATTTTTTTAACACCGATATTCCTACGGGTGTTTCCAGATCGGATTCTCTGGTTGAAATTATTGAATTTTCCATTGAAGATGGAGAGCTGGTCGTTTTGGAAGACAATGAGGAAAAAACTTTTTTACTACAAAAGGATGCTGAAGTTTTAATAAATCCGACAACGGAAAGAATGGAAAGTATTGAAGAATTCAGGGCTGAAAATGAAGAAGGGGGCTGCACGGTGATTCCGGATGAGATCTTTGAAGAGCATAGACTTCGCGATGCCGAACTTTCGGATATTAAAACCGGTGATGAGGCCAAATTGGAACTCCATGAAGTTAATGGAGATTTTTTTATTAAAAGAATAATCCTGGAAAGGTAATCCGTTAATGGATTTCTATATTTTTAAAAAGATTGGAAAAGTTTTAATATTATCCTTTTTTGTCTTCGGAGTTATTTTTTCTGGATTTTTTCTTTATATTTCGGAATCTTTCGCCGAGGAGTGTATTGGTGACTGGGATTGCCCCCCGGAGGTTTTTTGTGACGGGGATGAGATTACATCCACCAATTATGAATGTCAGGATAATGAATGTGTGGTCGTAGAAACGGAAGTTCATAAGGATTGTTCTGATTTTGACGATTATATTTGCGGAGCTGATGAAAGGAGGTATGAAGAACTTTTTACTTGTCAAATTGATGAGGTTGATGGTGATGATACGTCATGTTGTAGAAAATATGATGAGGATTATATTGAGACTTGTTCGGATCTGGAGTCGGATCATTATTATTGTGAGAATGATGATCTTTATCGAAAAGCGTGGATTTGTGATGAAGGAGATTGTGTGGAAGAAGGAGAGGAGTTCATAGAGGATTGCGAAACCTATACAGGAGGGGGTTGTTATGACGAGGGAGGTGGAACCGCTTATTGTGAAGCTCCGCCGTCAGTGGATACGTCTTCCGCTTCCGGAGTGAGTGTCGATGAAGCAACTTTGAATGGAAATTTGACGGATTTGGGCCTCCCGGAAGATGATACTGTTGAGGTTAGGTTTCAGTGGGGAGAAACGGAAGGGAACTTAAATAATACCACCAGTTGGATGGAGCGATCATCTACCGGAAGTTTTAATGATGCGATAACCAACCTTGATTCGGACACAACCTATTATTTTAGATCCGAAGCCAGAAATAGTGCGGGAACGAATTACGGATCCACCTTAAACTTTACAACCGATCCGGGCGAGCCGGAAGTGACCACCGATCCGGCCGACGAAGTGGATGTTGATCAGGCCAGAATATGGGGAAATTTGGACTACGATGGGGGAGAAGACACCGATGTTTACTTCGAGTGGGGAGAAACCGATTCCTACGGAAACACCACCGGTACCCAGTCAAGAAATAGCGGAGAAGACTTCTCTTATGATTTAACTAATTTAAGTGCCAATACCACTTATCATTTCCGAGCGGTGGCAACTAACAGCGCCGGCACCGTCTATGGTGAAGACAGAACCTTTACCACCGACATAGATTATCCGGAAGTGGAAACAATAAGAAGTGAAAACGTAGACTCATACAGCGGAGATCTGGTGGGAGATTTAACC
>PUNQ01000047.1 GCA_003551845.1 Candidatus Nealsoniibacteriota bacterium | reverse complement strand
TCGGTTACATTTGATCATAAAATGGTAATTCTGATCAATGAAGGATCCGCTTCCGCGTCCGAAATTTTAGCCGGTGCCTTAAGATACCATAACGATGCCGAATTAGTCGGCGAAACTTCGTTCGGAAAAGGATCGATTCAAACGATGATTAATCTTTCCGACATGTCCAATTTAAAAATTACAATTTCAAATTGGGTGACTCCCGATGGCAGTCTGATAACCGAAAAAGGAATCGTTCCGGATTACGAAGTTGAAATTACCCAGGATGATTGGGAAGAAGATCGAGACCCTCAACTGGAAAAAGCCATAGAAATAATTAGACAATAAAAATCCATGAAAGTAATATTGCTTGAAAACGTAAAAAAACTGGGGAAAAAATATGAAGTTGTCGATGTGGCCGACGGATATGCACGAAATTTTCTCTTGAAAGAAAACAAGGCGGAAAAAGCTACGGAAAAAAAATTGAAAGAGCTCGATAAAAGAAAAGCTGAGGAACAAAAGCGGATACAAAAAAACAAAGAGGAAACCGAGAAAATAATCAAAGAGCTCGAAGATAAGGAGTTTAAAATTAAAATGAAGGCCGGTGAAAAGGGGCAACTTTTCGAATCGGTCGATGCTAAAAAAATAAGTGAAAAATTGGAAAAGGAAGGATTCTCAATTTCCGAATCGAATATAAAATTGGAAAATCCCATAAAAGAGATAACCGAAATCGAAATTCCGATTGATCTCGATCACGATTTAAGCACCAAAATAAAAATAAAAATAGAAAAGGAATAGATAAATGAAAAGATTCATATTCGTTGCCGGAGGTGTAATGTCGGGAATCGGCAAGGGCATCGCCACCGCTTCCATAGGTAAAATTTTAAAGGATAAGGGTTATCGAGTTTCCGCAGTTAAAATCGACCCCTATGTAAACGTTGATGCGGGAACAATGAATCCGGTGGAGCACGGTGAAGTTTTTGTTACCAAAGACGGCGGCGAATGTGATCAAGACATCGGTAATTATGAACGTTTCCTGAGTGAAGAATTTACAAAAAAAAATTACATAACGACGGGCAGGGTCTATAAGGCGGTAATAAAAAGAGAAAGAAATTTGGAGTATGACGGAAAATGCGTAGAGGTCGTTCCCGATATTCCCAATGAGACAATAAGGAGAATAAAGAAAGCAGCTGAAGAAAACAATGCTGATTTTACCTTAATTGAAATAGGGGGAACCATCGGAGAATATCAAAATTTATTATTTTTAGAAGCGGCTCGAATGATGAAGCTCGAAGACCCCAATCGGGTTCTTTTTATTTTGGTCAGTTATCTTCCGACTCCGAAAACGATAGGGGAGATGAAGACAAAACCCACTCAAAATGCAAGTAGACGACTTAACGAGGCGGGAATTCAACCGGATATAATCCTGGGAAGAGCGGAGACGGAAATGGATGAACCACGAAAGGAAAAAATTTCTAATTTTTGCAACATAGATAAAAAGTATGTAATTTCAGCTCCCGATGTAGAATCGATATATGATGTTCCCATAAATTTTAAAAAAGAAAATCTGGGTAATAAAATACTCGAGAAATTTAAAATTGAACCGAAAAACGGGCAACTTTCGGAATGGATCAAAATGGCTGAAAAAATTAAAAACGGTAATAAAAAATTAAAAATAGCCATAATAGGAAAATATTTCGAAACCGGTAATTTCACCTTGACCGATTCCTACATCTCGGTTATCGAAGCGATTCGTCACGCCGCCTGGAAGCTGGACATCGATCCGGAAATAGACTGGATCTTTGCCGAAGATTATGAAAAAAAAGAAGAAAAAATAAATGAAATCAAAAAATATGACGGTGTGATAATTCCGGGAGGATTCGGAAATAGGGGAGTCGAAGGAAAAATTAAAGCTATAAAATTGTGCAGAGAAAAAAAAGTACCCTTCTTGGGGCTTTGCTTGGGAATGCAATTATCGGTAATTGAATTTTCCAGGAATGTCGTCGGCCTAAAAAATGCAAATTCTACTGAATTTAATAATGATTGTCAATACCCGGTAATAGATATAATGGAAGAGCAGAAAAAATTAATTGAAAACGACTCTTTCGGTGGCACTATGAGGCTGGGGGAGTATGAATGTAAAATTAACAAAAAATCAAAATCATACAATCTTTATCAAAAAGAGTCAATTTCAGAGAGACATCGCCACAGATACGAATTCAATCAAAAATATGAATCTCAATTAAAAGAAAACGGCCTTGTTATTGCCGGTAGGAATCCGAAAAGTGGTTTGGTGGAGATAATAGAAATCGAGAATCATCCTTTCTTTGTGGGAGTTCAGTTTCATCCCGAATTTAAATCACGACCCCTCGATCCACATCCTCTGTTTTCCGGATTTTTAAAATCGATTAAAGCGACTAAAGAACATTAACCAATTTAACTTTTCTTTTTTTTCCGTCAAATCTCTTTTTCGTTTTACTTTGAAACTCAACCGTGCCTTCCTTGGTCGCATAAAGGGTGTCATCACTGCCTTTACGTACATTTTTTCCGGGCACAAAACGAGTTCCGCGCTGCCTGACTATTACCGCTCCGGCTTTGGCCTTTTGCCCGGCAAAAAGCTTTACACCCAAATATTTGGGCTTGGAATCTCTTCCCAGTCTTGTTGTTCCGGATGATTTTGTTGTTGCCATAATTTATTTTGTTACAATTGCTCAAGAAATAAAATTTTCATGAAACTGAAGTCAATAATAACAAAGTTATCCGAAATTGTCAATGAAAAGCTATCTTCGTCGGCTACCATCATAATTATTATTTTAATCGCCGCTTTATTTTTTATGATCGGCTGGATTTTTTGCAATTTGGAAGAAATCGAATCTTTGGAAATAGAAAGTCCTCCTCGACACTTGGATAATCCGAATTATTAAGCTTTCAACTCAAAAAGAAGATAATTTAAGAATAAGGGGGCCCTCACAGCTCGATAGAGAGATTTTTATTATTCATTAGGGTAATTGGTCATCTTTTTTTTCTTTATTTTCCAAATTTTGACCGCTATGATATTTTTTGTGGATATCTCGCAATTTCTTGCTGGTTATATGCGTGTAGACTTGAGTGGTCGCAATATTTTTGTGACCCAAAAATTCTTGAATGATTCTGAGATCAACGCCTTGATCCAAAAGATCGGTCGCGTAACTGTGACGTAAAGTATGAGGAGTCGTGGTTTTCGGGAGTCCCGTCTTTTTTACATATTTTTTTACCAAGTTTTCTACCGATCTGGTGCTGATTCTGCGATCACCGGTCTTCGGGCCACGATACCTTATAAAGAGTGCTTTCTCATCATCCTTTCTTATCGATAGATAATTTTTAAGAGAATTTACCGCCCGAGGTGAAAAATAAACCGTTCTGGTTCTGTTGCCCTTACCGGTAACTACGACTTCCAGATCTTCGGTAGTATTGTCGATATTTATCTGATCACGATCCAATCCGACCAATTCGGATACCCGTAATCCGGTAGAAAAAAGGCTTTCCAGTATTGCCTTATCCCTGATTCCGACTCGATTTCCGGTATCGGGAGCATTCAAGAGTTTTTTAACTTGATTCAGATTTAAAAAATTGAGAGAATCATCTTCTTTTTCCCTCGTTAATTTAACTTTTTCGGCCGGTATCGATTCAATATCCCGATCAGCGAAAAAGTTCAATAAGCTTCTAAGAGCTATCAAATAGTAGTTACGGGTTTTTTTGCTGATCGGTTCGCCTTTATAATTCTTTTTTTTGGAAAGGTGAACTCGATAATCCCAGATATGCTTATCGGTAAGTTGGTGAGGTAAAAGCTCTTGATTTTCGGATTTTTCGAGCCAATCGGAAAAGCGGGAGAGGAATCTTCCGTAGGCTTCTTGTGATTTGGGAGAGAGCCCTTTTTCAATATCGAGATATTGAAAGAATTCATCCAAATGTTCAATTATCGGCTTTTTTGATTTTTTCATAAATAGAAGAGAGTGGCTTATTTTAGTGAGTTAAAACTTCGATAAACATACATTATGCGAAGTTTCTTAATTATATATTAAATCATAAATAATCTCTTGTAAAGCCCTACTCCTTGATTTCATTGTCTTTTTTAGGAAAATAAAGATAAGAAAATAAGAAAAATAAAAACTAATCAAAGATGGACTTGAGTGACTCTCCCAAGCCCTCCATCATATTGTCGATAAAATCTTCTCTGCGTCTTTCAATCTCTTTTTCAATTACTTGTTGCCTGTACCTGATTTCCTCAACGATAAAATTTATAAAGGAGCTGATCCGCAACCCGGCCTCTTCGAAGACCGATTCGGTTCTCTCCACTACTCCGCCACCGGCATCCACCCGATTATAATCTCCGATCGGCGAAAAAAAGGCTTGAGAAAAATAAACTGATATGACTACAACCAAAATCAAAGATATCTTCTTCATAATAGTATCTTTTTAGCTTTTTTCAGCCTCCCTATCGCCTCTTTCGGTCCCAAGAGGTACGCTATTTCAAAAGGCCCGGCTGACTCATCTTTTCCGCTCAAAGCGGCTCTGAGAGGCCATAAAAATTTTCCTCGGTCATCGTACCGATTAGCTTCTTCCAAAAGAGCTTTTTCAACTTCTTCTTTTTCCCAATTTTTTATATTGGATAATATATTTATTGATTTGTCAATTGAATCGGCCAACTCATCATTTTTCATCTTTTTCCATCTCAAAAGATCAATGTCAATTTCAATTGATTTGAAGAAGTAATCGGCTATTTCCGTTATTTCGGAAAGTTTTTTCATTCTGTCCTTGTGCTCATCAATTATTTTTTTTAACAATTCAAAGCTGAAAATTCTACCGTCTCTGCTCTCATAGCTTGTCTTTATTCCCCTGGCTCCCATCGCCGGTGGATATTGATCACTTTCATACCTCGGATTCAAGAGATTTTCCCTTATCAAATAAGGAATACAAAGCGAAGTCAATCTTTCAATTTCAGTACTTTTAATATGTAAGGTATTTATGTGAAGAAGCTTTTTTTCATTGAATACCGCTCCGGACTTCTTGCATCTTTTCATCGAAAACTCTCTTTCCAGCTTATCGAGCGTGAAAAATTCTCTGTTATCGCCCGGGCTCCATCCGAGTAAAACTAAAAAATTAATCAATGATTCCGGCAAGAATCCTTCTTCTCTGTATTCGGAAACGGAAACAGCCCCATGCCGCTTTGAAAGCTTACTTTTATCCGGAGCCAATATCAGCGGCAAATGTCCATACTTCAACTCTTCAAAATTTAAACTCCTTCCGATTAAAATTTGCTTCGGAGTATTGGAGATGTGGTCTTCTCCCCTGATTACGTGAGTTATCTTCATTTCATGATCGTCAATTGCACAAGCTAAATTATACAAAGGAGTTTTCTCATCCTTCGCCAAAACGAAATCCCCGATCTCTCTCAGTTCAAAAGTAACTTTTCCCCTTATCATATCCTCAAACTCAATCTTATCTTCATCCTTTACTTTCAACCTGATCACGAATTTTTCTCCGTTTTCAATTCTTTTCTTTCTTTCCTCGGGGGTCAGATCTCTACACTTTCCCGAATACTTGGGCGCCTCTCCTTTTTCTATCGCTTTTTCTCTTTCTTTTTCCAATTCTTCCCGTGAACAAAAACAGGGGTAAGCCTTTTCGGTTTCCATCAATTTGTTTATGTATTTTTTGTAGGTCTCCCCTCTTCGACTCTGTCTGTAAGGTCCGAATTTTCCTTCTTTTTCAGGGCCTTCATCATATTCCAATCCCAACCAGGATAAATTTTCCAGAATGTTCTCTTCATATTTTTTCACCGATCTTTCTTTGTCCGTGTCTTCAATTCTGAGGATAAAATCCCCTTCCCGTTTTCGTGCGAAAAGATAATTGATCAGAGCGATTTTGGCTGATCCGACATGAAAGCTTCCCGTCGGCGAAGGGGCGAATCTTACTCTTGTTTTCATGTTTTTAAATAATTATTAAATTTTCAATTTTAATTTACTGCAATAGAAATTCCTTAATCACCTCTACGGAGCATACGGAATTTCTGTCATTGCAATAGAAATTCCTTAATCACCTCTACGGAGCATACGGAATTTCTGTCATT
>PUNQ01000059.1 GCA_003551845.1 Candidatus Nealsoniibacteriota bacterium | reverse complement strand
CCTGGAGCTGAAGCTGAGAGAGGTAGGATCTACATATACGAGGGTGCCGGAGACGCTAACCCTGATTTCACGATCACCGGTAAGCACGAGGGCGATCGATTTGGTCATTCACTTGCGGGTATAATGTCTGTGAGCACACAAACGGGCGATTGGACAGACCTGATCGTCGGGGCGCCCCATGCACCCCACGGTGAAGGACCAGGACGGGCGTACATCTTTCTCGGTGGGTTAGATGACGATGTGGACCTGTCCGAGGAGAACGCGGATGTAATTCTGGTGGGCGAGAGTGATGGTGATCTCTTCGGCTGGAGCGTGTTTTCGGCGGGCGATGTGAACGGTGATGGGTACGGTGATGTGGTAGTGGGTGCGCCTGGTTATTCAAGCGATGCAGGAAGGGCGTACATTTACTTCGGTAGTTCAGATATGGATGGGGAAAGTATTGGAGGCACCGGTAGTGGTGATGAAGAGATTAAGAAGAAGGAAAAAATAGAAGACGCGCACACGCGGAGCGGAGGTGAGGATGATGAATTACGGGTAGAAATTCTCCCGGAGTTCACTTCGGATTTGCAGGAATCCGTTTCATCCCCTTATGAAACAGGTGTGCCCCATGATTTGAGTGAAAACACAAGATACGAACTCGTGGGCCCGCTGAAGCAGAAAGATCTCCAAGGACAGACGGTATCATCTACGGAGTTGAGTTACGTTGGTAGCTATTTAGCAAATGATTGTGAGGAATCGGAAGAGATATATGTTATGTTTAATCCCGATGGAACAAGAAGGAGATTAAGAGACGGTGAGCCGGGTTTAACGCAGGAAACTGAATGGGATTTTGAAGCAACTTCCATTGGTCGAGAGGGTACTATACATACATGGGAGGTGCCAGCAACCGGAATTTATCGGATAACTGCCTATGGCGCACAAGGTGGAGATGGTGCTGTAGATTATGGAGGACTTGGGGCTAAGATGTCTGGTGAATTTGAGTTAGAGGCGGGGCAAACTTTAGAAATTCTTGTTGGCCAATCAGGTGAAGATGATACTTCAAATAGTGGTTCTGGAGGGGGAGGCAGTTTTGTCACTAAAGAGGATGTGTTCGATGGTTCTGGAACAGAAGACGATATTTATGTAATAGCTGGAGGGGGTGGAGGAGGAGGAGAATACAGTGATTATATCTCTCGGCATGGTACGACTGATGAGGATGGAGAAGATGGTGAGAATGGGGGCTCAGGAGGAACCAATGGTGTAGGAGGCGATGCCGGTAGTAGTGGAACATACCCCGGAGCTGGAGGAGGAGGGTTTCTGGAAAACGGTGGAGATACTCCCAGCGGTACCTATGGAGGCACTGCATATATCGAAGGGGGGTTAGGAGGAGATAGTGATTGGGGTGTAGAAGGTGGTTTTGGTGGAGGTGGTGGTGGTGATTGGGATGGTGGAGGTGGTGGTGGCGGATATTCAGGAGGTGGTGGTGGCGGCGATGATGGTTCTGGAGGAGGTGGTGGTTCTTATAATGCTGGCACAAATCAAGATAACGAAGCCGGTGTAAGAGAAGGGCACGGTTTGGTCGAGATAGAGTTGTTGGATGAAGCATTCCCCGGTGAAGGTTCTGGAACGGAAGTAGATCCTTACCAGATCAGCAACGTCGATCAACTCCAGTGGATGGAGAACGAGCGGGACGCGTATTATATGCTTGTAAATGACATCGACTCGAGCGATACGAGTGGGTGGAACTGGGATGAAGGAGCAGAAGAATATCGAGGTTTTGATCCGGTTGGGGACTCTGGTAATAGTTTCACCGGCTCTTTCGATGGCCAAGGATATGTGATATCTGATCTTTATATCAATAGGCCTGGTGAGGATTATGTTGGTCTATTCGGTTGTACGGACTCAGCCACAGTAAAAAATGTAGGATTGATAGATGTGGATATCACAGGAGGAGATGATTATTATGTTGGTGGCCTGGCAGGGAGAAATATAGGAGGGGTTATTTCCGAAACATTCACCACCGGTTCAGTCACCGGTCATGGAACTAGTTCTCGAGTAGGAGGATTGGTTGGACATGCGTCCGGGAATATAGATAATTCATACTCTCATGCTTCTGTGAATGCAGATTCAGATTTTGGAGGTCTTGCCGGAACTCTTCACGAGAGTTATACAATTTCCAACTCATATGCAACTGGTTCAGTAAACGGCGGAGGAGGTTTGATCGGGAATAATTGGGCTGATTCTCCTTATGAAAATGTCCAAGATTCTTACTGGGATACTGTCACATCTGGAACCACCTCCAGCCAAGGTGGTAACGGCAGGACCACCCACGAGATGATGCAGGAAGGCACCTTCACCAACTGGGATTTCACAATCCCAGGCACATGGGCCATGGCGGGTTATCCGCAGTTGCAGTGGCAGCACACCACTGAGATAACCACGGTGGAAGAACTGCAGCTGATGAAGCTGGATCTCGATGCCAGTTACACGCTGGAGAATGACCTGGATTTCTCAGACCATGTCGGGTGGGATGCTGGAGATTTGATCTGGAATAACGGGGCGGGTTTCGATCCTGTTGGAGATGATACAGATAGATTTACCGGTTCTTTCGACGGTATGGGTCATGTGATAAATCACCTATATATTGACAGGAGTACCGAAACCTACGTGAGCTTATTTGGTGTCATTGAAGGTGCTCAAGTAGAAAATATTGGCTTAGAAAATGTGTACGTTCTAGGGAACCACCATGTAGGTGGTCTTGTTGGTTATACTCATAGTTTGAGTGAGGTATCTAGATCATACACCACAGGTCATGTGGATGGTGATTATAGCCGAGTTGGTGGCTTGATTGGTACTAATGATGGTACGGTTAGCCAGTCATATTCCACCGTAACCGTCTATACCGATAGTACTGATTCCAACGCCGGAGGCCTCATTGGAAGGACAGATGGTAACGTTGACAATTCTTATTCGAGAGGTGATGTTATTGCAGTGGCGGTTAACAGAGCCGGTGGATTTATCGGTCGTGTCGCAACCGATGTTACTATAACAGATTCTTACTCGACTGGGAAAGTCGAATATCAAAGCTTGGGTACTACAGGGGATGTGGGAGGTTTTGTTGGCACACTAGAAGGTTCTCTATCCAACTGTTTCTGGGATACTGAAAAGTCTGAAGAAAGCAACGGAGTGGGCTCGGGTTCGGATGACGGTGTCACTGGCAAAACCACATCTGAGTTGAAGCAAGTCGCTACGTTCACCGATCTCGATACTGATGGACTAGACACCCCCTGGGACTTCGTGGGTTCGCCTTTTGATGATGAGGGGGAGGAAAACATATGGAACATAGATGATAGTGAAGTAGCCGCAATTAATGATGGATATCCATTTTTCGCTCATATCGAAGGTGAACATAGCCCATTATTCCCTATCGGTGATGATATCCCTGTAGCTGAGGATGGAAATGATTTGATTGAACCAGCAATTGCTACTGATGAACACGGAACAATATATATCTCTTGGGTAGATGAATTTGGAGATCTGTACTTTAGCAAGACCGAGGATGAAGGAGGTAACTTTCCTGATGAAAATCCATCAGTGGTCAGCGATGATCATAGTTATGCACAACCAAGGATAGCTGTTTATGATGATGATGGAACCATATATGTGCATATCGTTGCTTATGATATTGGAAATGATGAAGTATATTACTATCGTTCTACAAATGGAGGAGATGTTTTTTCTACTGGAGATTCATGGTCTGATTCAAGATATCCCGATATAACGGTTGATGATATAGGATATGTGTATGTCGTGATGGAATATTATTTTGACGATTGGAGTAGTTGGGCAATGCTTCATTATTTTTCTGATGATAACGGTGATAATTGGCTTGGAGGAAGGATAACAGGGAGTTCTGAAGTGGATTATCATGATTTACGGCCTACTGTAGCCATCTATGGTTCGGGGTCAGATTCAACAGGTTATTTACTGACATCTAGGAATGATGAGGGAGACCCTCTTGGTGATACTCTTCTCATGTGGTGGAGGATCATAAATTATGGTGATGAGGGTGCTGCTTGGGGTATAGATGATGGAGGGGGTTTGACTGATGCACATGATCAACAGTACACCGTCGCAGGCTGCCTTGACGTAGATACCGCTGGAAACCTCCACGCAGCTTTCACCCGTGTTGACGGCGGAAACTCCGACGTTAGCTATGCTTATTCCAGCGATAGCGGTACCAATTGGAACATTGATACGATTACTAATGAAGATTCAGATCACCAACAACCTGTTATCTTAACCGACTCTGATGATAATCCATACATAGCATTGGATGGATGGAGTGAACACAAATCCATGTATGAAGCATACTTTGTTTATTCTGAAGATGGCGGGAACTCTTTTTCAAATAGAATTACAATTCATGACGAAACAGAAGGATCAAAGCGTTGGCCACGGTTTTCACTTCACGAGAATTCCGAATATAGGAGATTCGATTTTGTTTGGCAAGATTATCGTAGCGGAAGTTATGATGTGTATTATCGTGGTATCCCTCAATATTATGTGGATTTCCAAGCAAGTAAAGGTAACAATGTGGAATGTGAGGACATACTACCTGGTATTTCGGTATCCTATGTAAAATTTGGCAATGTAAAAAGCGACATTACAGATTTTTCAGATTGGGTCGACGATGATAGCACATATGAATATGAAAATCCTATTTTTATAGAGGAGCAGGCGGTATTCGAAGACGATGTAGAAAGCGGAGACGTAGGCTATATTTCCGGAGAATCACATGCAGGAGCGAGCGAATGGGGTATAAGGCAGCACGGAGCATCCTCTGGATCGAACTCTTGGGATTGGGGTGATGGTGCATTCAACAAAGATTCAAATGAAGGAATGTTAAGCTGGTTAGTATCTCCTGAGATCGAATTATCTGCAGAAGCTCATGGTGCTGAGTTAACTTTCCAACACTGGCGTGATTTTGGTGATACATCACAATATGATGCCGGTAATGTAAAAATTTCAACGGATGGAACAGAGGGGCCATGGACACTGATTACTCCAAATGAGGGGTACGATGGCACAGTTCCGACTCAATGGGATAATCCTCTAGGTGGAGAGGAAGCTTGGGGTGGTGAATCGGATTGGACTTCTGCTACATTTGATTTAAGTGATTATATCGGAGAAAATATTCATATTCGGTGGGATGCAGGTACTGAGGCTTATGATGGATTTTATGGTGTAGGTTGGCGCGTCGATGATATATCTGTAGTAGTAGAGGGTGTTGAGTCTGGTGAAAGATGGGCAACGGATGATACTTCTGCAAGTAACACAATAGAAGAAAGTACGATTATTTCACCAGATTACTATCATCAATGGTATGTTGATTTTTCTGCTTATGATGCTCTACTGTGTGGTGATACCTTACCAACAGATCTTAACTTAATACTTGAACAATTTGGTGAAGGCACAAGTGTTGAATTTGGTTTACATTGGGTAGACTGTGGGTCTGTAGCACACTATTCTATTTGGGAAAACATAAATGAGAGATGGGCCCCGGAAGTAGATTCGTCATCTGCAATAATAGATGATACCAGTCAAAACGTTGGTTATTATCATCAATGGTATGTTGAATTTACAGCTACTGACGCCTTGGAGTGTGGGGATATCATGCCTGGGCTAGAGATGACCTACATCCAATTCGCAAGTGGTACTCAAACTAGTTATGGCACTTATTGGGTTGATTGTGGTTCTGAGGCAACTTATCATGTTTGGGAAAACACAAATGAGAGATGGGCTCCCTCTACATCTACATCTGAAAGTATAAATAACGCTAACCAACGAACGGTGAATTATTTCCATCAATGGCATGTAGAGTTTTCAGAAGTAAATGTTCTCGAATGTGGTGATGTTATGCCTGAGCTAGAGATGACTTATTATCAGTTTGAGAGATATGAGACCAACAGCTATGGGACTTATTGGGTTGATTGTGGTTCAGAGGCGACGTACCATACTTGGGAAAATACAAACGAGAGATGGGCCCCGTCTGCTGACACCTCTGGCAGTATCACCAGTGCAGATGGACAGACAGCGAATTACTACCATCAATGGCAAGTCAGTTTCACCCCTGAGAACGCTCTTGATCCTGATTG
>PUNQ01000014.1 GCA_003551845.1 Candidatus Nealsoniibacteriota bacterium | reverse complement strand
TATAACCGGCATTCCTCAGGGATTCAGATTCAATGAAAATATGAGGCAGGGGGCAAGAGGACAAGATGTGAGATATCTCCAGATTGTCTTGAACAGTGATCCGAGCACCAGATTAGCTACTTCCGGACCGGGATCTCCCGGCAATGAAACCGATTATTTCGGCCCGATTACAGCTTCGGCGGTGATCAGGTTTCAAGAAAAGTATGCCGGTGAAGTGCTTGCACCTCACGGAATAACTCGAGGAACCGGTTTCGTAGGAACCACTACCAGAGCAAAACTGAATCAAATTTTAGCGAGGCCGGTGGAGACGACTCGACCGGGTGATGCCGATTTCTCCGTTGTTTTGGAGCAACTTCAAAGACTGGCTCAAGCTTTAAGTGAAATTCAGGCCAGGTTGGACGGTATTGAGAGCGGAACCAGACCCGGAACCGGTGAGGAAGGAGATTTGGTAGCATCCTTAAGATCGGATATAAGAAATGTTGAATTGATAAGGAATCAGACCAAAGATGTCGCCAGATTCAGAATGGAAGCTAAAAATTCGGAAATAACGGTCCAAAGAGTGGATATTTATTTCAGCGGGGATGCTTCTCAATTCAGGGCGGATATAGACAAAATGATGCTAAAAATTGGAAATGAAGTGATTGCCGAAAGAGAAATTAACAGATCCACAGTTGAAAGAGGTGACACCTATATTCGTTTCAGCGGTTTGGATTTAGAAATTTCGGAAGGTAGTTATCTGGATTTGACAGTAGCGATTACTTCTGCGGACAGGGAAACCTTTGCTAACAGCAGCTATATAATAGGTCCTACCGGAAGTGACGCTATAAGAGGAATTGACGGAGCCGGCCTTACCGTTTACTCAAGAACTCAGTCCGGAAGACAGTTCACATTGGACTCTTTATCCGTTGGCGCTCTTGAGCTCAGAGATGAAAATTCTCCGAAAAAAGGAGTTGTGCTCGTAAACAAAGACAGGAATACGGAAGTTGATCTTTTGAAGTTCAGAATTACGGCCAAAGAAGCGGATTTGGAAATTGAGAAATTGAGAGTTGATTTAACCGGAGATGCGAGTGGTGCAGCGATGAGCTTCAGCTCCTCCAAGCCATTCGGTGACATATTTCAGGATGTGCTCCTTTACAGTGGCAACAATTTGATAGATGTTCAAACGATGACCGCCGACGGAAACGACAAAGGATATGTTGTTTTTGAAGTGGATTCGGAGATAAGTAGAAATAGCAGCAAGTCTTTCAGGGTAGTAATTGATGTCTTCAGCATGGATCCCGACAGAGCTTCGGAAGCTGAAAGAATAGGAGTAAAAGCAAAGGCGGACATTCTTCACACCGCTGACAGAAATAAGGATATAGCTTACGCTGAAGAAACCGAAGCCTATGTAAGTCTTACGGAATCTTTAACCGGTTATTACCAGGCTCTTTATCCTTCAATGCCTACATTCAGTCTCGTTGACCAAGATATAGAAAGAACGGAAAACAGAAGAAATGCCGATGCGTATTTGACCTTTGAAATAACCGCCAAAGGTGGAGATATAAAGATTACCGAAATTAATCTCAACGATTATTCGGTCGGTAATGTAAGTATTGGCTGGGATGAAGTAATAGAAATTGACGGAAAGGATTACCTTGCCGGAGATAAGCATGAGATTAGAAAGGATAGGACTGTCGAAGTGAATATTGACGGCTATACTGAAATTACCGGAACCGGAAGCTATACTCAATGGATCAGAATGGCTATCGAATCGATTAAGTTTGAAAATAGAGCCGGTCAAGAATTCGAATGGAAAGCAACCGATTATGAATTTATCAGGGATTTGAGAACCGATAGGGTAAGTATAAGCGGAAGCTTGTAAGACAATTGAAAGATTATTCGATTCGAAATCGCCCGATAATAGGGCGATTTTCGATTATTTTAACTTGTTGTGATAGGTTGCGGGCACCCCTAAGTTAAAAATAGGTTGAACCTATCACATCTTCAAATTGAGTTCATTTCCGACTTGTGATAGGTTCAACCTATCACAAGTTCAAGAGAGGGCGCAGCCTATCACAAAATATTGAAAAACTCAAATATTTAATTGTAAAATTCGTAAATTTAATTGTGAAACTTGAATATTTAAAAATTTTTATCAATAATCAGTAAGTGTATTTTTAATTAATTATTTTTACAATGTTACACAAAATGAAATTACAAAAAGCTCCTTTTGAAGATATTAAAAAAGGAGAAAAGAAGATTGAATTAAGGTTGTATGACAAAAAAAGACGAAAAGTCAAAATAGGGGATAAGATCGAGTTTTCCAAGCTCCCCGATTTAAAAGAAAAGATTACGGTAGATGTTGAAGCTCTTCTATTGTACAAAAACTTTTCCGAACTAATCGGAGATATTTCGGCAAAAGATTTGGGCTATCGGGAAGAGGATAAGGATTATTTGATTGAAAGCATGTATGATTATTACACCAAAAAAGAGGAAAAAAGATGGGGGGTGGTGGGCATAAAAATCAGCCTCTAATTTTGACAAATATTTTCAATTATTTGATAATAGATAAAAGATATTTCTTCAATCTCAAGAAAGGAGGTGCTGTTAATGGATGAAGAGCTTGTTGAATATAAGAATATCTTTTCTCGGGTCGGGATGTCTTACATCACCGATCATATCGGTGCTCCTTACAAAAAAAGAGTAGCTGAAAAGACCGGAATTCTGATTAACACGAGTGCTCAGCCGAATTCGAATCCTCATTTCGGAACGATAACTACGTTGATGTGTGTTTTTGCTATTGCTGAAGAGTTGAGAGATTATTTTGAAAAGCCGGTCAGAATAGTTTTTGATATGCTGGAAAATGCCGCTGACAGAAAATTTCAAGGGGTAAAGGAAAAAGTTGTGAAAGGAAAAAAGGTTCAATATCAGATTAGTTTGGCCGATTCCGAAGATGAATACGGAGTGTCGGTTCTTGACAGAAAGATGGAGTCTTTTTATCAAATTTTTGATTTTCTGAAAAGAAAAACGAAAATCAGTATGGAGATACGGAGTTACGCGGAATGCCAAAAGGATCCATCTTTCAGATCCGCATTGCTTCAGATTTATAATCGAATGGAGGAATTCAAGGGGATAATCTCTATTGATTACAATGGGCTCAGATTACGTTTTCCCTGTCCCGAGTGCAAGTGGATAGACAAAAAAGGAGTTTTCACGGAGACAGTCTCCGGATTGGAAGAAGGAATTGTTTTTAAGTCTTTTTGCCCGGACCACGGTGCTCATACGGCAAAACTCAGTAAAAAATCAGATGATTATTTTGACACCAACACGCCACTGAGGGCTTTAGCAAAGGCGATGAGCCTCATTGAATTTGAAAAAAGGGAAAATTGGGTACCCATTATGATTGACGGAAGGGATTGGACAGGCAGATGGGACAGACACATTCATATGAAAGGGCTTGATCTTTTAGGCTATAGAACAAGTGAATTTCCGGAACGAATTTTTACGCCCAACGTAACCGATTATTTGGGAGCGAAACTGTCCAAGTCTCTTTATGTGGATGATTTTTATGATTATCTTCCCGCCGGTTTTGCCGATATGAATAATTTTTTAGAAATTTACGGTTGGGAAGGAATGGAGATTTTATGGAAGGAGATAAGAAAATGGGCAACTGACCCCGCTTACATTGAACGTGATGCATATACGGTTAAATATTTTGAACTGCTTCTTTCCGGAAATTTAGACAATTCCGAAATAAAGGGTTAGCGATAAGTTTTAACGAGCTCCCGAAAGGGAGCTTTTTTATCATAAAGGAGTGTTTTCCGATTTAAAGATAAAATAAATTTGCTTTTAATTTGAGTGTTTAATAAAATACAATAATCATTTTTAAAAATCGATTTTGGACTGTGAAGATAATTTTTAAAAAAGTAAAAACCAAATTAAATAGATTTATTTTACCCGTTTTACTTTTCATATCCGCTTTTTCAATTAATTTTTACAGAGGAGCGGAAATTACGGGAGGTGAGGATTTTTTCCAAAGCACGGATGCTTTGAAGTTTGTCAGAAGTCTCAGCCCGGCTTATCTGATGCATAGCCATCACGATTCGATTGAGTTTCTGACCCTGCCTCTATATTTTCTTTTAGGGTTTAACCTTTCCACTCTCAGACTGTCACAATCCATTTTTTTGGCCGGCTCGGTCGTTCTTTTTTATTTTTTTTCAAAAAATCATTTTGATGAACCGAAAAAAGCTCTCTTGGCTACATTGTTGTTAATTTCTTTTCCGCGTTTTATTCTTCACAAATATCATGCGGAATATTCTTTTTTACTTTTTTTTGCTGTCGGCTGCCTGCTTTTTTATTCTTTGATTATGAAGAAGAAAAATAATAATAAGTATATTTTTCTTCTGGGACTTTTTATCGGAATCGGTACTTACAGAAAAATAATATTTGCAGCTTTCGGATTTCTTTTAATTCTTTCTCACATATTGCTTTACCCTCATCATTTCAAAGAAAAGTTATTGTCGACAAAAAAAACTATAATTTTTATCGGAGCTACGGCATTGGGCGCTCTTCCTTTGATTATTTGGGAGCTCTATATGATATTTTATGCGGAATATCATGGCAATCTTGAGAGAACACTTAATCTTTTTTCCGAAGGATCTCACCGAAGCCTTTTTTCAGGACTGCTGAAAAGAGCAATTCATGTGAAAGAGATTTTTACTGAGATTTTTGAAAGTTATAACTATGACGGAGACCTCTTCAAGATAGTAGGTTTTGTTACTCTGTTTCTATTTTTGTCATCCGTAATCTACCTTCTCCTTAAAAAGGATAGAAAGAGCGGAACATTTATCGTTTTTACTTTGCTTTATATTATTGTCAGCACTTTTGAATTGCAATTAATGATAATAGTTCATTTGTACGTGCTGATGCCAATTTTCATAATCATAATAACCACCGGGATTTTTAAGTTTTTTGAAGATATTTTTAAAAATAAAAAAAGAGCCTTGCTCATATCTTCATTCTTGATAATTATTATTGTGATTTCCAATTTCGCCGTAATCTTTTCGGTTCTCAGAAAGGATAGTCTTGAGGGTAGATACGATCTTGTATATGATATAGGATACACTTTAAAGGAGGGTGACTTCGATATGATTTATGGCTTTATTGATCATGTTGCATGTGATATTTGTGGGATTCCTTATATCTCTTATTATTTTATCACCGGCGGTGTTCCTTATTGCAACGCTTCAAAAACCGTAACCGGTAACGCTTACTCGGAAAATTTTATGATTTCTTGTCAAGATCCGGATAAAAAAAAGTGGGAAGGAAAAAAAGAATCCTTTGAAAAAGTTATTAATGCTTCAAAGTCCACTAATAATGTATATATTGATTTGGAAATAGTCGATTTCGATAAAGCCGTAATTCATCATCAAGAAGATCAAGACATCTTCTTTAGTGAAAGGGTGATTTATGCTGATGAAATAGATAAACTTATTTCGGAAAACGGATACAAAGGAATTCGGATAGACCACCCTGAAAGGGGAAAGGCTTATCACGTCTGGATTCACGAGGAAAAAGAAGAAGTGGTAAATGCTTTACAAAAAATTAAATAAACTTTGTTTTTTTTAAGTAAATTAAAATTGATAAAGACTCTTTTTCTTGATATAATAAAAACCAGTAAAATCTAAAATATGAATATAATTTCTTTTTTTAAAAAGATCAGCTGCAAAAAGAGCTTGATTTGCTTAAGCCTGAGAAGCGTTCTTTTAATTTTTTTGATTACCGTTTTCATTGAATTTTTGTTTTTATCCAGTCATGTCGGCAGAGTATCTTTTGATGATCTTTTAGCGAAAATAGTTCCCGGTGAATTGATAGAATTAACCAATATAAGAAGAGAGGATGCCGGTGTAGCTCAACTTAATCCCGACCCGGCTCTCACTGCTGCGGCATTAATGAAAGCAAGAGATATGGCGGAGAATGAATACTTCGCTCACACTTCGCCGGAAGGAGTAACTCCTTGGTACTGGTTTGAAAAAGTCGGTTATGATTATAATTTCGCGGGAGAAAATTTAGCGGTTAATTTTACCGAAGCTGAAAGGGTTGACCAAGCTTGGATGGACTCACCAAGCCATAGAAGAAATATAATAAATGAAAGATTCGAGGATATAGGAATAGCAACCGCCGAAGGAAGATATAGAGGAAGGAGAGCTTATTTCGTAGTTCAACTTTTTGGAACAAGGGCCCCGGAAACGGTGGAGACTTTTTCTTATTCCGAAGAGCAAGATCCGGTTACGCTCGAAAGCAATCAAGAAGAGCTGGTTTTGGGGGAGCAAAAAGAAGCGACATCAGTTTTAAGTTCCGAAGAGAGTAATGATGAAAAAGATATTGAAGAAAAAGAATCTTTCGCATTGATCAGAAGAGATTTGAATGATAACCCGTCTTTGATTATCGGTTCTCCGGAAAAATCATTACCCTACATTGAAGATCAGCCCGAATACAAAACCTTTTGGGAAAAAATTACTTCTTCCGGGCAGTCAATGGCTTATTTTCTTTTGATTTTCGGATATCTGTTTTCTTTAATGATTCTTTTGAACCTTTTGGTTTTAAAGAAAGTTTCTTTTGCGGCCGTAACTGTAAACGGGTTGACGATTCTTATTATTACCCTCTCCGGGTTTTTAACCAGCCACTTCGTATTGCAATTAACCGTACTGTTTTAAAAAAAATTGGGTTTATAAACTTTTACTTCATATGAAATCGGAGGGAATTACTCGCCTTCAAAAAGGCAAGTATTTTTATTTTAATGAAAGCAGATTAAAAGGTTTACGACAAACAGCTAAGATGTATAATAAAAAAGTAAAAATTATTTAAAATAATTGATTAAGCAGATGAAAAAGATAGCAATTTTATTTTTCGTGACTTTATTCTTTTTTGTCGGAATTTTCACTTTTGCAGAAGAGGAGAATGCCATAATCAGCTCCGGCTTGCAATCCGAGCTGGCAGGAAAAGAGGATGATGATTTGGTGGAAGCGATAATCAGAATGAAACCTTTGGATAAGAGCCTTGTAATGAGTGCCCGGGCCGAACGGGGAAGAGGTGGCGCAATAGAGACAATGAAAATAGGAACTGAAAGAAGCCAAGCTTCTTTAAAAAGAGATGTAGAAAAGATAGGGGGAAGAGTTAGAAATCAATTTTGGATAGCCAATGCGATATCGGTAGAGATGAAAGCCGGTGACCTAAAAAAGATCTCAAAAAGAGAAGACGTGGAGATGGTCCATGAAAACTTCAAGGTATTTCCGTTGAATAACTTTACTCCGACTAACACGGAGATGATAAGCAAACAGTCCGGAGATACCACTTGGGGAGTAGAAAGAATAAGAGCTCCGGAAGTTTGGGATATCGGTTTTGACGGCTCGGGAGTTAAGGTAGCCGTTTTGGATACCGGTATTGACATAACCCACCCCGATCTGGAAGGAAGGATGTGCGGAGACCCTCCTTATTATGAAGGCTGTTGGGCAGAGTTTGACAGTTATGGAAATGAAGTTAATAATTCTGAGCCTCATGATGATGATGGGCATGGAACTCACGTATCGGGGACGGTTTTGGGCGGAAATGCATCAGGAACCCATATTGGAGTAGCTCCGGGAGCAACACTCGCTCATGGGTTAGTTTTGCCACCCGGCGAAGGGTTTTTTGAGCAAGTTATAGCCGGGATGGAGTGGGCTATTGATGATGAAGAAAGCGGAGGGGCGGAAGCTGATATAGTTAACATGTCTTTGGGTAGTGACGGTTACGTTGAAGAGTTTGAAGAACCGATTCAAAACGTTATAAGTGCCGGAGCGGTCCCCGTAGTGGCTACGGGAAACGATGATGGCAGTCAAGGAGACGGGAAAATAGCTACTCCCGGTGCCATATTCGAATCCTTTTCAATAGGTGCTTCAAATAGTGATGACAATATAGCCGGGTTCAGTTATGGAAAAATAATTGATGATGACAGAGATGACACTCCCGATGAATATATAAAGCCGGATTTTTCGGCTCCCGGTGTGTCTGTTCTTTCTTCCGTGCCGGGCGGATTGATGTATAAGCATGGAACATCAATGGCTACCCCGCATGTGTCGGGAGCAATAGCTTTAATAATGCAAGCTGATCCGGAAATCAATTCGGATCAAATTTATGAACTTTTAAGAGATAATGTAGCTTATTATGAAGATGCGGGATCAAGCCTGGATAATGGAGAGGATAAAAATACGAGATACGGTTACGGAATAATAGATGTTTATGGCGCCATCTCCAACCTTAATATAAATTATCTGGAAATTGTAAGCCAGCCCCAAAATGTGACAGCCGGAGAAATAATCGATGAAGTCCAGGTGCAGCTGAAAGATCATTCCGGAGAAAGTATTAATGAACCGGGAGTGGAAATCACGACATTTTTGGAGAGTGAGGTGGAAGGAGCGGGCTTGGATGGAACCACTACAAAAACAACCAATGAGGAAGGTATGGTCACCTTTGATGATTTATCGATTGAAAAAGCGGGGGAGGATTATAAATTGAGAGTTGTCGCCGATGAATTTGATTTTGACGTGTCGGAACCCTTTAATGTCAATGCCGGAGAAATTAACTATATAGAAATAATTCCACAAGAATCAACAATCGATGCCGGAGACTCTCAGAGCTACATAGCTCTCGGCTTTGATGAGTACGGAAATGAAGCGGGAGAGATTACAAGCGAAGTCACTTGGAGTGACGATACGGATGAGGAGGATGTCTGGGATGGAAACACTATCACAATCGAAAAAGTGGGAAACTGGACGATCACCGGAGAATATGAAGATGAAGAGGAAAACACTTTTACCGACACGGCAACACTTGAAGTTATTCCCGGAGACGTATCTTACATAGAAATAATTCCACAAGAATCAACAATCGATGCAGGTGAGTCGCAAAGCTACACCGCCGTCGGCTTTGATGAGCAAGATAATGAGATAGCCGATGTTACCAGCGGAACCGATTGGTCCGATAACGTTACGCCGGAAGAATCTTCAACTTGGTCCGATGAAGAGGTGACGATAGAAAAAGCGGGAGATTGGGAGATAACCGGAACTTACACGGGACTTTCCGATTCAGCTACTTTAACGGTAAATCCGGCGTCAATCGATCCGGAAGAGACCACCATAGAAGCGGAACCGACTGAAGTTGTCGCCGACGGAGAAAGTTATTCGACCATTACGGTTCAAGCCAAAGACGAATACGGAAATAATCTGGAGACGGGCGGAGATGAAGTAAGCTTAACCGCTAACTTTGAAGAGATAGAAGGGGTGGTTGACAACGATGACGGGACTTACAGTGCCCAGCTTGCATGGACTGTCGCGGAAACGGTTGATGTGACCGGTCAAATAAACGGATCAGCAATCAACGATTCGGCCTCAATAACCTTTATTCCCGGAGAGGTTGATAGTGTGCAGATAAGCCCCTCTGAAGATCAGGAGATTGTTGCCGGCACAACGATTGAATTTGAAGCCGAAGCCCATGACCAATACGGAAATCTGATAGAAGATGACAACGAGGAATTCATTTGGGAAAATGCAGATGCGGGAAATTTCAATCAAACGATAGCGGACAGTTATTCAATCACGGCAACCTACGAGGAGGTGGCTTCCTCTACGGTTACGGTTACGGTCATGCCGGCGGAAATCGATTCCATAGAAATATCCCCGGAAGACTCGACAATCGTTGCCGGAGATTCTCAAAGCTACACTGCCACCGGCTTTGATGAGTACGGAAATGAAACGGGAGATATTACAAGCGAAGTCACTTGGAGTGACGATGTCGATCCGGAAGAATCTTCAACTTGGTCCGATGAAGAGGTGATGATAGAAAAAGCGGGAAGCTGGACGATTACCGGAGAATATGAAGATGAAGAGGAAAATATCTTTACCGACACGGCAACACTTACAGTTGACCCCGGAGGTGTCTCTTACATAGAAATATTTCCACAAGAAGCGGTAGTCGCTTCCGGAAATTCTCAAAGCTACACTGCCACCGGCTTTGATGAGTACGGAAATGAAGCGGGAGAGATTACAAGCGAAGTCACTTGGAGTGACGATACGGATGAGGAGGATGTCTGGGATGGAAACACTATCACAATCGAAAAGGTGGGAAATTGGACAATTACCGGAGAATATGAAGACGAAGAGATTAGTGATTCCACTACACTTGAAACGGCTGCTGAACCGGTGTTAAAAACTTCGGAAGCCGTTGATGTAAGCTATAATTCGGCAACCCTCAAGGGAGAATTGACCGATATCAAAGAAGAAGAAAACGTAGATCTTTTTTTCGAATACGGCAAATCGGGAGAAGATAAAAATAAAACAGAAAAAGAAACTAAAACGGAGCCACTGGAATACTTTAAACAGATAGAAAGCCTTTCCGCTGATACCGAATATGAGTTCAGAGCTAAACTCAGTTGGCGGGGTGGATCGGTTGCCGGAGAAACTGAAAGCTTTATGACTTTATCCGAGCCGACCCCCTCGGGAGGTGGAGGAGGCGGCGGCGGTAGCGGAGCCACCCGTTACAGAATAGATATATCTTCAAGAGGAGAGGGTAGTGTTGAAGGGTCCGGAAGATATAGCGAAGGAGTAAAAGTTACGGTAAAAGCTTTTCCCGAGAAAGGGTTTTATTTTGCGGGATGGGAAGAAAACGGCAGGGTGATAAGTAGGGATGCCGAATACACTTTCAAATCCGAAGACAACAGAGCTCTTGAAGCGATATTTTTAGAAGAGGGAGAAGAAGAAAAAAAGCGGAACATTTTAGTAGAAGATGTTTCAACCGTTAAGGAAAGGTTGGAAAAATTGGAAAAGGAAATTGAAGATATTGAAAGAAGAAGAGCTGCGGCGGAAAATCTGCTCAATAAGATTAAAAATATCGAAGGAGGAGAAAGGGCTCAAGAATTTATCGAAGGGTTTTTATTGTCTTTACGTGAAAAAGAAGATAATTTAAAAAGGGAAAGGATGGAAAAAGAAGAAATGGTTGAAAGAGTTACAAAAATTAATGATTTGGAAAGAAGAAGAAATTCACTTGAGAGTGCTAAAAAGATGATATCCGAGTTTATTCCCGGCATGGAAGAAGAGAGAAGAAATAGGGCGAAAAATTTTATAGAACAAGTTAAAAAGATGAAAGAAGATATTGAAAACGAAATAATAAGCCTGCAAAGCTTCTAAATTTAAGTTCAATTAAAAGAGGCGGTGAAATTTATTTCCACCGCCTTTTTGAGGGTGATTACATGATGATTATCGGTTCTTTTTCTCTATTGCTATTTTTATGACAGATTTCTTCACAGTTTCTACTCCAACACATTTCACATGCTTCATTCTTCATTTTGTAACCCCCTTTCTTAATTAAATTATACAATAAATAATTACATTGTCAATAGTAGACGGTTTATGACCTGGATCAGGTTAAAAAAAGTGATCAATAAATCAGAGGACTAAAAAAGAATTACTACTTGCAAATGATATTCGTTTTTGTTAAAATTATGTTGGAGAAAGGAGGTGATCCTTTTGAGAAAAAGGGTCTTTTTATTCACAGCCGTTTTGATTTTGTCCTTTTTGTTTGTGAGGCACCCGGAAGAAGGGGTCTTCAGTCCGAATTCCAACTTCTTTATTGAAAGTATGATTCAAAGAGAAATTGCCGGAACGCAAGCGGCAAGAGCATTGGAGGTGATTTCAAAATTCAGTATTGATATAGAAGACATGAAGAAAGAGACGATAAAAGTGCGGGCCAGCGCTTATTATGGACCTATCGAAGGACAAAGAAATTATAAAACGGGATCATTTGAGGGAGATGTCAGACTTAATGGAGACGGAGTGACTAAAACGGAAAAACAAGCTCAAGTCGGTTACATAGCCGCCGATTGGGATATTCTACCCGAAGGAACAAAAGTTCAGATTCCGGGTTACGGAAAGGCGGTTGTGGAGGATATAGGAGGCGCCATTGAAGGGTACAAAATAGACCTCTTTATGGGGTATGGTGATCAAGGATTGGAGAAAGCTCTTCAGTGGGGAGTAAGAACGGTTGAAATAGAAATTATCGAAAAAGGTGAAAGCGGAGAATAATTTCTCCGCTTTTTTAATAAAAAAACCGGCTAAATTATTCCAGCCGGTTTTGTTTTTTGTGCTCAGATATTTTTAATTACTTCGGGTTTTAAGAAAGAAACCCTTTTAAATTTTCAAGAAAAATTAAAATATTTTTCAGTTCGGTTTCTATATCTTCCACATTTTGAAGTTTGCCACTTTGTAAAAAATAGAATTCATTCATCTTCTTTTCAGCTTCCTTTTTGCTGAAGACGGTTATCAGTTCCTGGTTTTCTTCAAAAAGGTTGAGGATATCTTCAGTCAAGGGAATAAGATTGGCTATTTTTTCTTCACAA
This sequence comes from Candidatus Nealsoniibacteriota bacterium, assembly GCA_003551845.1. GTDB lineage: Bacteria > Patescibacteriota > Minisyncoccia > Minisyncoccales > PWPS01 > PWPS01. Next base: position 10,902 of record PUNQ01000014.1, on the reverse strand, counting down.
CAACCTTTTCGAGGGTCTTTAAATGAGCACATTTACCTTTACACCTCCTTTTGCCTTCTATCATAAACCATTGGTAGATGATTTGTCAACTTGAATTTTGTAAAAAATAAAACTAAAAATCTCCCCCGAGACTTATTTGACAGTAATTAATATTATTTTTATAATATAAAAACTAAAGGAGGTGGTGAGGGATGAAAAGAACTTTTCTTTTCTTGGGGGTGTCGGTTGTTATCTTGCTTATTTTATTTTCAAATTCTGAAGTGGTGGAAGGATCAGTATCTGTTTCGGAATTGATAAATGAAAGCTATGAAGTCCGTTTACATGTGAAATATAATGACGGCTTCATAAATTTATCCGGAAAGCCGATAGAAGAAAAGGTGCTTTCTTATTTCTATCATTTGGCAAGAATAATATCGATTTTTATCGGAATAACGGCAATCATTTTATTTTGGTTGCACAAGAAAAAAGCTTAAGGGCCCGATTTATATTTATCGGGTCTTTTTTTGAGTTTTGCGAATGCACTTGACAAAAATTTTCAAGAGAGTATAAATAAATTGAGCACTTTTGTTATGCTTTCTTTTCCGCTACTCTTATATGATGAAAAGAAGGCTCATAAGTAATGCAGATCGGGGCTAAGTGAGCCCCCGCCATAGAAGTTTCGGAACCAACAAGTATTTTTGCTTGGGGGTTTTTTATTTGGAAAATAGCTGTATAAAAACTGCCTCATGTAAGATTTTGATGGGGCAGATAGCAAAAAAATAAAAAAATAACGATTAAAAACATGAAACATATAAAAAGACGCTCAAAAATAATAGTACCACTTTTTTTGGTTTCCGCTCTTGTAATTTTCGGAGCGGTTATGGTACTTACAGTGGAAAGAGCGGGGGCGACAATGCCGAGCTGCTCAATAGAGGTGCAAAGCATTACTCCCGCCCAAAATGAAATTCTTACGGTTACTATTGGGAGTGGCTTTAGCACTAATACGAATGATTGGGATGTTGAAGTTGATGGCCCAGGTGCTGTTAATATTATAAGTGTTTCAGAACAGGGAAACAGCGGCAAATATCGAATTAAAATAGATGAAAATGATTATGACTTTGAAAACAGCACTCCGTCTGAAATAGAAAAGATATCCATAACTTACTCTGGAAATGAATGTGGTTTTGAACCTCCTTTGGATGAAAACAGTTTAACTCTCACCTCCGTTTGTGTGGAAGAGGAGTATAGTAACCCCCAAACCAAGTGGAGAATAATAAATGACTCCGGAGTAGATGTTGATTATCAGTATGAAATATATTCGGAAGGAATTTCAGGAAATGGAACTGTTCCCGCTGAGCATACCATGGAAGAAAGATTCGATAACCCTTATTACTTTTATGTTGATGCAGAGCATCCGGTAACTTTAAAGATTTATTGGGGAGATGAACTTGAGTTTTCAGAAACAAAAGCCTCCGGAGGAGCAATTTGCGAGCCGGAAGAGCTTGAAGGAGGCTCAATTGAAGTTTGTAAAGTGATTGCTGATAGAGATGGAAACGTTGCTACTTCCGCGGATGGGCTTCCCAAGGGGAAATTTGAAATAAATCTTGCTGATAATATTGATTTTGATGACGCTGACACTGTAACCTTTAATGCTGAAACTTTTTCTCCCAATACGACTATTTTTAGCAGTGAAGATGATGCAGAATGTCACACGGTTGATGGACTTGATATTGCGGAATACTTCTATAGTGAGGAAAGTATAACGAAAGGACACGTCTGGCTGACTCCGGAGTATAATGATCAATTTTATCTGCAAGTTGGAAGTGTAAATGACTTCTTTGAGTATAGTTCTGAACTTTTTGATGACGGTGATCCTGAGGAGGAAAGAAACAAAGATGCCGACGGGCACATAGTTTTATCTGAAAGCAGGCCGCACAGAAGATTGGTTGTTTTAAACAGCTATGAAGAGCCCGAACCGATGGTTAATTTACACGCTTACAAAGTAATGTGTGAAAGTGAATCCGACTTTCCGGAATGGGTGAAAGACGCCAATTACCCTTCGATGCTTACCGAAGAGTTAATTATGGATTATGTTGAAGATTCCGAGGGGGCTTGTTGGTTTGAGCCCGGCTGGGAGTTTGAATGGGCGGAAAAAACGGTTTCCGATCCCGGTGGAGATTATATAGGTTACGGAGGTGATGACTGGAATACTTTCGGGCCGACGAATGAAGATGGGCTGGCTATGACACAACTTGATTTTGAAGACACCGTCTGGGTCAGAGAAGTTTTGCAAGAAGGCTACTTGCCTTTCAGCGATGAACCCGGCGGAGCTTATTCCGAAAGTGCGGAACTTATCTGTCACACGGATGGCTACAACTACGACAATTATGAAAGATTGGACGATCCGGTTTTCGGTGAAGACTACTATTGCGCAGCCTTCAACACCTTAATTGAAGAACCCGAACCGAAGGCGACTATTTTTGCTCACAAAGTGGTTTGTGAAGATGAAAGTCATCTTCCCAACTGGGGCGATACTCCGGAGGGAGAGATAGATGAGGCTACCGCAATTAATTTTGTAAGCGAAAATAGCGAATATTGTCGACTGGAACCTAATTGGCAATTCGAATGGGGTTACGACGGCGAAGTAGACAAAAAACCGGGAGACTTTACGGGTCCTGCGGGCGGTAACTGGCACGCTTTTGATACCGTTACCGGCTCTACTCCCGAAGAGCCCGCCAAGGCTTATATTACCGATTTGAAAACTTCCGACATTTGGGTTAGAGAAATTCTAAAGGACGGATATTTACCGTTTTCGTCTTCGGGGAGCGAAATAGGAGACAGCTACAGTGCGGAATTCTATTGTCACCAAGATGTCTATAAGTATGACAACTTTGATAGAGTTGAAGGAGTTGAACTTGAAAATGAATATTATTGTGTAGGATTCAATGTTTTGGAGGAACCGGAACCGGATACTGCAACAATAAGAGCTCACAAAGTAATTTGTGAGGATGAGTCCGATCTACCCGATTGGGTCAAAGACAGGAGCTATCCTTCACAAGGAGAGCCACTCACCGAGCAAAAGGTAATTGATTATGTCAACAATTCGGAAGGAAGGTGCAGATTTACTGAAAAAGGAGAAGATTGGAGTTTTCAGTGGGGCTACGACGGCGAAGTAGACAAAAAACCGGGAGACTTCACGGGTCCTGCGGGTGGTAACTGGCACGCTTTTGAAAACAAAGCATTGGGGATCAATCCCGCTTTAGCGACCGTCAATTTGGAAGAGGGTGAGAATGTTAGAGTCAGAGAAGTTTTGCAAGAAGGCTACTTACCTTTCAGCGATGAACCCGGCGGAGCTTATTCCGAAAGTGCGGAACTTATCTGTCACACGGACGGATTCAATTATGACAACTACGAATACGTTGACGGGATGGAAGCTGACGGAGAGTATATCTGCGTAGCATTCAATGTTCCTGAAGAAGAAGAGCCGGTTTGTGAAGATATAGTTATAGTCAGTGATGAAACAAATGAGGTTTACCAGGAAGAAAATAATGAAATGAATAGTTATATCGGTCCTTTTGGAGCGATTGCGAATGCGGTTAAAACATTTGTTCATGATAATTGGACCTCAATCACCGGTGCGGAGTGGATATGGAAAACGGAAGAAGTGGAGAATCCGGAAGAGGATGAAGTTTATTACTTTGAAAAGCACTTTGATATCCATGGAACCGTCTCTTCGGCCACTCTTGAAGTTGCGGTTGATAACAGCTACAAGGTGTGGATTAATGATGAGCTTATTGATGACAGGTTCAATGTTGAAGATAATTATAGTGAAACAAGAATCTACAGTATTGACTCTGGAAAATTTGATGATACGGAAAATGTCATTAAATTCAAAGTAAAAAACTGGGAACAACCCGGAGGAACTTGGGAAACCAACCCTGCCGGCCTTTTGTACAGGCTTGATATAGAAAGAAACACTTGTTATGAACCCGATCCGGAACCGGAAACGGGAAGAATAACCGCTCACAAGATTGAGGCTTCCGTGCAACCTGAAGAACTTGAAACCATGGGAGTACCTAATTTGGATGGATGGACGATAACCATTGAGGACTTGAATAACGATTATGAAGATGACTGCATTACTGAAGATGGAGCTCCCTGTGTTTTTGATGAACTTTTACTTGATAGAACTTACAGGGTTTGTGAGGTAATGCAAGACGGATGGAGAAACGTTTCAATTCATTCTTGGCAAGGAGACTTATCTGCAACGGACTTAGTGGAAAACGAGCTTGAGCTTTGTGTTGATGTTCATCTTACTTCGGAAGAAGCTTGGGTTAAATTTGCAAATGAAGAATATGAAGATGAAGAACCCGTTGATGATTCGGATGCGACTACTCCGGCCAGAAGAAGTGGAGGAACGGTTTTACCCAGAACGACAACGACCGAGGAAGCTACCGTAACTTTTGATGAAAACCATGAAGAAGGAGATCTCTTTGAAATAACGGTAGAAAAAGATACTTCCCTGGGTGATGAAATGCCGGTTAACCCGGTAAGAGAAGGATATCTATTTTTGGAATGGAATACTGAAAGTGATGGAGAAGGTCAAGTCTTTGACGCCGACACCCCGGTATCCGAAGATATAACCGCTTATGCTATTTGGGCCGAAGAAGAAATTCTGGGAGAAGAGGAGTGTGGAATATACTTGAATGAGTTTATTCGCTTCGGAGCGGATAATAATCCGGAAGAGGTAAGAAAATTGCAGATATTTTTAAACATCTATATGGGAGAAGATCTTGAAGTAAGTGGAATTTATGACACGGAAACGATGGAAGCGGTAAACGGGTTTCAATTACTACACAAAGATGAGATTTTGCAACCGTGGGTTGATGAAGGTCTTCACGATGATATTAATGAGCCGACCGGCTACGTCTTTGAGACTACCAGAAGAAAGATCAACATGATTATGTGTGAAGAACTGGGTCTTCCGATACCGGATTTAAGCGGTTACGCTTTGACGGCTATTGATGATGATCCGGCTGATGATCCGGCTGATGATCCGAAACCGGCAGAAGAAGAAGAGATTGATGATCCGGAACCGGCAGAAGAGGATGATGACGATAGGGAAGATGACAGGTTTGAAGCAGAGAGAGAAAGGGCTGAGGATGAAGAAGCTATCGGTCTTTTGGCCGGTACGATAGGTCAACTCGAAGATTTTAACCTGTTTAGATTCTTGCTTTATTTCCTCATAGCTTTTGTCGCTATTTATGGAGGAGTGAAAACTTACGAGTACTTGGCTGAAAAAAGATAAGTTGTAATTTCTAAGCGAAGACTCAAAAGCCACCCCTTCTACGGGGTGGCTTTTAGGAGAGAGCTTAAGAACCTGATTAAAACTTGCATAAATTTTATACTTGTACTATAATAATAATCACGAGGGATATTTTTATGAAAAATTAAAAATATAAACCTAATCGACATATTTCGTAAAAAGCGAATAGTCAAAATATAATGAAAAAAATAATTCAAACAACTTTAATTGCTCTCATCGCTCTCACCCTTTTTTCCGTTTCTGTAGAAACGGTTCAGGGGAGTGAAGTGGATGCCTTTTCTCAAATTGAGAGAGTGACTCGAGATGCGGGTGTAAGCGCCGATCAGCTTTTGAGGATGATTAATTTGAGCGAAGACAGGGAAATCGATTATCAAGAGACTTCTCCGACTCAACGTCCCGAAGTTACTTATCGTCGAATTCCGAGCGAGTTCAGATTCAATCAAAATTTGAGCCAGGGCAGCAGAGGAGCTTCGGTAAGGTATCTTCAAATACTTTTGAATCAAGACCCGGATACCAGGGTAACTCATTCGGGATTGGGTTCTCCGGGAATGGAAACCGATTATTTCGGTTCTTTGACTCGGAATGCGGTTGTCAGATTTCAAGAAAAATATTCTCAAGAAATTCTTGCTCCGCAGGGACTCACTTCCGGAACCGGAAATGTGGATCACTATACCAGAATGAAACTCAATTCCCTTTTGGGTAACGACGACACCCCGACTCCTCCGAGTGACGGGTTCTTGGATCAGATGGAACAGATAGTTTCAGCTTTGGAGCGCTTACAAGAAAGATTGGATCAAATAGAAAGAGGAGAAAGAGTGTTTGACCCCGATGGAGAAGAGGGAGAGCTTTTTGCTACGAGAAGAGCGGATATCAGGAATGTGGAAGTGAGAAGAAATCAGTTGAGAGAAGTGGCCAAGTATAGAATTGAAGCGGAAAGATCAACCATAAATGTCCAAAGAATAGATGTTTATGTGGAAGAGGCAATTCAGGATTCAATGACCGGATTCAGAAGCGACATAGATGAAATGAGACTGAAGGTCGATGGGGAAACGATAGCTGAAAGAGAAATAAACAGAAACACGGTTGACAGGTATGATGAATATATCCGTTTTAGCGGATTCAACATTGAAATTCCGCGAGGTCGTTCCAAGGATCTGACAATAGAAGTCAGGGCTGCCGACAGATCGACTTTTAATAGAAATCATTACTCGATCGGTCCGGTTGAAGACAGGGCTATCAGAGGAAGAGACGGAGCGGGACTCACAGTTTATTCTCAGGCCGATTCCTATAGACGTTTTTACCTTGATAGAGCGGAAGATGTTACCTTGGAAATAGAAGATGATGACTCACCGGAGGAAAGGGTAGTGAAAATTGAAAAAGATAGAATGAAGGAGGTGGAATTGCTTAATTTTGATCTTATTGCCGAAGATTCAGATGTGGATCTGGAGCTTCTGGTTGTTGAATTTGAAATAAAATCCGGAAAAGGAAACATTAACGGGTATACGATAGAAGACATATTTCAAGATGCCGTACTTTACAGTGAAGACCATCTTTTGGGAGCCACATCGATTTATGGCACCGGAGCAACTGACAGAGTTATTGTGGAATTCGAAATGGATACGGAGATCAGAGAAGGAGACTCGGAAAATTTCACAGTCGCCGTTGATATTTTAGGAATGGATCCGAAAGACAGTGAAGAAGCGGAAAGGATAGGAACGGAAATCAGAGCTTCTATCCATGATTATGAAAACAGGGATATAGCTTATTCTTATGACCTGGATACTTATGTTGATTTGTCCGAAAGTCTTATCGGTAAGTGGCAAGCGCTTTATCCGACCCTCCCCGAATTTGAATTAATCGACTCCGACATTGAAAGGGACAGAGACAGACTTACCGCCGACGCCCTCCTGCTTATTGAAATGGAGGCTTTGGGAGGCGAGATAACTCTTAAGGATGTAGTGGTGGCTAATGAGCAGACAGCTGACGGATCGGGAAACTTGCGCGGTGACGGATGGGATGTGGTGATAGAAGTTGACGGAAGCGAAGTTTATGTAACCGATGATCGATATGATTCTTGGGGAGACGAAGTTGAAATCGATCTCAATGAGAGAATCAGGCGAAATGATTATGCTGAGATTGAAATTTTCGGATACAATCCCGACTCGGGATGGGTTCGTTTGGCGATAGATTCGATAAAATGGAGAGATGAAGGGGGTAACGAATTCGAGTGGACTCGAGACTATGACTTTATAGAGAGATTGAGATCCGGAAGGGTTCATATCTCCAACTGATTACGGATAAATTAAAGAGTAAAAGCCCCGGTCACTTTTGCCGGGGCTTTTGATTTTTATTTTTAAAGATTGAAGTTATTTTGAATATCATTTATAATCCAATAATATAAGTGAGGATAAAAATATGCCTTCAAAAAAGCTAATAGACTATATAAAAGAAAACGTCGAAAGGGGCGTGAGCAAAAAAAGCATTAAAGACGCCCTACTCGAAGCGGGGTGGCAGGGAAATCAAATAGAAGAAGCCTTTTCCTTTTTGGAAAATCAAAAAGTGCAAGAACCGGAAACGCCATCTCCAACAAAGGAGTCGGAGGAGCCCAAAAAGAAAACCGAAGCCGAGAAAGAAAAGAAAATAGAGGACGATAAAGATATTGAAAATTTATCGAGCAAAAGTGATCCGTCAGATGACGACAAAAATAAAGTGCTATTGATCATTTTGATAATAGCTCTATTCATAGTCGTGTCCGCAAGCTCTTTCGCTTTTTTTAACTTTGTTCTAAGCGAAGAGGATCCGGAACCGGCAGAAAGAGAAGAGATGGATGATGCTTATTATGAATTTGATGAAGAGGAGTCGCAAAGAAGAATAATGCAAGGGATTGAAAATATGGAAGATGTGGATTTAATGGAGATTGATTTTTTTGCAAATGTAGAGAATATTGACAATGAAGACGGATTCAGCTTTTTTGTTAAAATTACCCCTGATTTATCGGATGCCGTCAGGCTGGACTTCCGAAGCGACTTTGAATTTATTGAAATCGACCAATTTTCATTTTTGGGAACATTAATGTCTGTAGACCAATCCTTTTATCTCAATTTATCTGATTTTTCCGAATCATTGCTTATAGATTTTCCGTCGGAATGGGCGGAGCTGGCAGGGTCCGGATATGTGCTCTTATCGGATGATTTAAACGAAGAAGTGATGAGTGAATCCAAGAGGATTTCTGCGGAATTAGTACTTAATTTTTTTGGAAGAAACAATCAAGAAAACTTAAGTGAACGTAATTTCTGGATGACACTTTTTGAAATGTTTGATGAAGGATGGGAAGATGAATCCATAATAATAACGGAGGTTCAAGACGGAAATTTAAATGGAGTGGATGTAAGAAGAAAAGTAATAGACATGGAAGACTTGGATGAAATGGTACTTAATTTTGTTCAAGAATCAAGCGAAAAGTATCGAGAATTTTTAAATGAGCAAGGAGAAGAAGTGGAGAATAAAATAAAGCAATCTCTCAGAGAAGCTGGAGAACAGGATTATTATCTTGAAATCTGGATGGATGGTGATGATATTGCAAGGGTGGAAATGAAGGGCGGATTGGAGGCGGGAGATGATTTTTTTCAGCTGCTAATCGGTTTTAATTTTTATGATCTCGATGAGGATTTTACGATTCAGGCCCCGGAAGAATATGTCAGGATGGAAGACATTTTAAATTCTTCAAATGAAGAAATAACCCCTCTGAATCATGACAATCAATTAAGGTCGGATCTTTCTCAAATTGAATTTATGGCAAACGAGTACTATCATGAAAATGAAACTTATGAAGGTTTTGAAAATTCCGATAATTGGATTTCAATAAAAAATGAAATACCGCAGTGTAGCGAAGACCTTTTAGGTGCTGACGGTTATCAGATACGTATTGCAGACCAAGATTTTTCCGCTTGGGCACTTCTTTGTGATCTTACGGAAGAAAATGAAAGAAATATCTATTATTGTGTCGACAGTCAAGGGGACGTAGGAATCAGAGCGGGCTTTAATCCTTTCGGAGGTAATCTTTGTGAAGAAATGTTCGAATATAAACCCTGATTGAAAAGTGGATTATTTTTGAAAGAATGTAAAATACCATGAAGGAAGAAAAAATCGGAATAGTCGGAGTGGGGATGGTCGGGAAGACTCTAAAAAATTATTTTGAAAAAAAAGGTTTCGATATATTTCTCTATGACAAGGAGAAAAATTTAGGGTCTCCGAGCCGCATTAATTTGGCGGACATTATTTTTATTTGTGTACCGACCCCTTATAAAGAAGGTGAAGGCTTAAGCTTGGAGCATGTGGAAAAAACTTGTAAAAATCTTGACCGGTCCAAGATAATTGTGATAAAGTCGACGGTGCTTCCGAAAACGACGGAAAAACTTCAAAAAAAATATAAAAGACATAAATTTTTATTTAATCCTGAATTTCTGGTAGAGGCCAGGGCTAAGGAGACAACTGAAAATCCGGAAAGGCAAATTGTCGGATATACGGAAGAAAGTAAAGATTTTGCAGAAAGGATAATGAAAATTCTTCCGGAAGCACCCTACCAAAAAATAATGCCGGCAACGGAAGCGGAGATGGTAAAATGTTTCGGAAATTGCTTTTTAGCGACCAAAGTAATTTTTGCAAATCAATTCTTTGATATTTGCAAAAGTAGTGAAATTGATTACGACTCGGTAAAAGAGGCTGTGGGAAAAGACTCCCGGATCGGAATGGGGCATTTGGAAATTTTTCATGCCGGATATCGAGGGTATGGAGGGAAGTGCTTACCGAAAGATGTTAAAGCGCTAATTGAGTTTTGCAAAAAATCAAATCTGAAGGCTGATTTTTTAAAGAAGATAGAAGAAATAAATAACAGATTAATGAAGGATCAAGGCATAGACGATCCGGAAAAATATTCGGAAAGAAATCCCTATTAATTAATCATAAAAAATGATGAAAATTATCGTTACCGGAGGAGCCGGATTCATAGGATCTCATTTAACCAAAGATTTGGTTGAAAAAGATTACGAAGTAATTGTAATAGATAATCTTTCAATGGGAAAAAGGAGCCGTGTAAGCAAAAAAGCTAAATTTTATGAAATTGACATATGCAGCGATGAGATAAGTGAGATTTTTAAAAAAGAAAAACCTGATTATCTTCTTCATTTGGCCGCTATTCCCAGAGTTCCCATATCGGTAAAAACCCCCGCCAAAACTACGAAGGTGAATGTTTTCGGAACCGCCAACCTGCTCCAAGCGAGCGTTAATTCCGGTATAAAAAGGGTAGTTTTCGCCTCTTCTTCTTCCGTTTACGGGGATCAGGAGAAATTTCCTCTCAAGGAATCGATGACACCTTCTCCGATCAGTCCTTACGGTTTACAGAAACTACAAGGAGAACAATTAGCTCAGCTTTTTTCCGATGATATTTATAATTTGCCCGTGGTTTCGTTGAGGTATTTTAATGTATACGGACCGGAGTTGGATTTTGAATCCGATTACAGTTTGGTTTTGGGTAAATTTTTAAGATTATCAAAAAAAGAAAAGCCGTTAACGATTTACGGGGACGGAGAGCAGACCAG
>PUNQ01000045.1 GCA_003551845.1 Candidatus Nealsoniibacteriota bacterium | reverse complement strand
TACGTAAGCGAGCGCGGAGGGGCTCGCTTATCCACTCTCCAACAACCACCGCGACCCACTCGGCGCACAAGAACAGCAGGTGCGTGGCAGGCACTGTGCGTGGCACGTGCCTGCTGCACACTTGAGCTGTGACACTGGTACCAGAGCTAGCTTCGTTCCACGGACCAGCCGCAAGGCCGGCCGCGCTACTCTGCCCCTACCCGCCTGAGCAATCGCCAGAGCGGAGGGAGCGTCTCTGATTCTGACTGCGCACGAAACCCGTGCCTGTCAGCTGCACACGCTCAGTGGCAGCTTACCACGGTGCAAGGCCCTGCCTGCCCGTTCCCACCGCGTACGGCCACCCGGCGTGGGCGTTTCAAAACCAGCATGTTCCCGCTCCGCGGCCCCGTCCCACTCTCTAGCAGGATGAAGAAGCCCGCGTCTACCCCTCCCGGAGGCAGCGCGCCCAAGAAGCCCAAGCCCCAGGGGGGGGAGCTGGAGCCCATGGAGCAGGAGGACCCTCCCGCGGAGGACGCGTCTCCCGCGCCTCCCGCGCAGGTCGACCCGCCCGAGCAGCAGGTGGGCAGCCTCTCAGACCGGACCATCACCGGCATGCTGACCACCAGGCAGTGCAAGCAGCTGCTGCGCGCCTTGCTTGACCGCGACTCCAGGGCAGCGGTGTGTGTGCTTGCATGGGACGGAGGATGCAGCATGCTGCCCTTCGACGAGCATCTTGCCCTCCACTTCATCGCGCGTGGGCTACCCCCACCGCAGGACGTCGCCCAGCAGCTCCGTGACCTCGCACGCGGGCTGGCTGAGGCGCAGGCCGACGCCAAGCGCGCGCGGCGCATGGCTGAGACCAACGCGGAGGCCTACGGGCAGGCCTTCCAGCGCCACGCCAAGCGCACGGCCGACATCGAGCAGCAGCTCGAGACCCTGCAGGCGAGCCTGAGCGAGGCGGTGGAGGCAGTCAAGGCGGAGGTGAGCGTGCAGGCCACCAAGCTGCGGGAGGAGGCTGCCGCCAACCTGCCCGCGCGCTCTGGGCTGATGGCCCTCGCCGGCCAGGCGGCAACCACTGGAGCAGCAGCCCAGCTGCAGATCACACAGCTCTCGCTCAGCGTGCGCAACCTTCAGCAGCAGCTGACAGCGCTGCGCGGTGACGTGCTGACCGCGCCCGATTTCAACGCCGCGATAGAGACGCTCAGCCAGCTGATCCAGTCGGCGCAGCAGCAGCAGGAGCAGCAGGAGGAGGACGAAGCATGGGCAGAGGAGGATGAGGCAGGCGAGGAGCCGCCACCCCCAGAGCAGCAGCCCACAGCGGTGCCCGTGCAGCACGCGGCGCCAGCAGCGGTGCCAGCAGCAGTGCCAGCAGCAGTGCCAGCAGCAACACCAGCAGCGGCAGCAGCACCAGCCGCGCCCGCACCCGCGCCCGCGCCCCAGCCTGCGCACGCTCCCGCGGCGCTCGCCCCCGCACCGGCCAACCCATCCACCACCTACGCGGCATTGGCAGCCGCCGGCACCCTCGTGCCGACCGAACTGGTGAGTGGCTGGGGAGCCGGGGGGGCAAGACCAGTGTTCCAAAAACCTCCTGAACCATCCAAATTCAGCGGAAACAAGGATGCGGGAGATGTGGAGGAGGCCATCTTCAGATTTGAGGGGTACCTGTCAGGCTGCAGGATTCCCATGGAGGAGTGGCCCACACACGCCACCAACCTACTCACAGACAAAGCACTCAGTGCCTGGACAGCAGTTGCAATGCCAGCCAAGAGAGCCAACCAGGCCGTCACCTGGGAAATGTTTGTGGACACCATGTACAAGTCCTTCGCACACCCTGACCGGCACCTGAAAGCACGCGCACAACTGCACAAAGTGTCCATGCAAAACAACCAGGCCGCAACTGAGTACGTGAGGTACTTCAACTCCCTGGTAGTGCGCGCGGGTGACCCCAAATCTGCAGAGACTGACCTCATCCAATTCTTCTTCAACGGACTCACGGAGCGCTTGCGCTCAGCATGCCCCATTGACCCCACCACAGGCCGCAAGTGGAGCAGCCTTCAGGCGCTCCAAGACCATGTCATCATTATTCACACCAACACCGCCAGGCCTATCACAGACTTCGTTGCGCGCGCCAATGCAGGCGTGAGGAAGCCCAACCGGAGCTTCAGCCAGCGCACCTCACTCAATGCCACGCAGGCACACCCGGCAAACCAGGCGGGCCCAAGCAACGCAACGCGCACATGGGGCAACGGCCTGGGCCGCGGGGGTGGCCGTGGCAACAGCGGCGGCGGCCGCGGCAACGACGGCGGAGGCCGCAGCATTGGCGGTGGCGGTGGCGGCCGCGGCCGCGGCTCTGGCCGCGTGCCCTGGCACGCGAATGCGCCCATAGGCACGGCAAACGACGGCTCGCCCATCTGGCCCCAAGGGTCCAGCCAGGCACGGGATGCCCAGATCCAGGCAGCCGAGCGCCGCCTGGCTAGGCTGAGGGAGGGGCGGTGAAGGGGCGCCCCTGAGGGAGAACAGGGGGTTGCAAACTGTGTGGGAATGCCAGGTCCTGACGCACACCATAGCGAGAAATTGAGTATTTGCGTACCTGCTTTGTGTGTGACTACGGCTTATGGTGTGCCGAAACCACCGAGCATTCAATGGCCTTTAGGTTTAGGAGTGACCTCACCCAAAACCCTTTTCCAGGCATCGGGCCATGTAAAACTGTCTTGTGGTTCGGTTTCCCAACAGCTTACGCTGGGCAGCTTTCTCTCAACTGATGTTAGCAAGTGCAACATCCAGTTAGCTGTACCAAAGTCAAAATTCATGGCCTCAGCTCTGCAGCACTACTCTGCATGCAAGACAAAGGCACCTTTGCAAACATCCCTCTGTGTTTTGGTACAAACCACGTGCAATCGGTTTTCCAAGCATTGGCACCCGATGCTGAGCCACATGGCTGAGCATCCATGTAGTCTGAATGGCTACTCATTTTTCACTGATGTGGGACAACAACCACCCCCCACCAAAGTAGTAGCTCTCAACAGCACACAGGCACCAAAAATGTCATTTTTCGGGGCTGCAAGTGGTGCTTCGTGCAATTTCTTGGTGGACACAGGTGCCACTCATTGCTTTATGGATTCAACCTTTGCCGCACAGATTGGGATAAGCCAAAGACCAGTTAGCACATCGGTACAGCTGGCAAACAACACGGTTGAACACGCCTCAAGTCAGTGCACCCCTACTATTAACATTCAGGGACACCGAACGCGTGTCAGTTGCTTCATCATCGATATGCAACAGCAATTTGACATCATACTGGGAGACACTTGGCTTAGTGCAGTAAAGGCGAACATAGATTACGCATCAGATACATGCACTGTTCAAAAGAAAGGCCAGAGGTACAAGCTGCACCCTGTGCTGAAGACCACACCCTCTGCAGCGCCTTCAAGCGTACACTCAATGCCCTTAAACCACATTGCAGTGAAAAGGAGCATACGAAAGGGTGCAAGGGTGTTCGCGGTCCAGGTGAAGCCATCACCAGAGACTGATGCAGTGCAAGCTTCTCCTCCCCTAAAAGCCTTAATACAAGAGTTCCAGGATGTATTCTCTCCTATCTCTGAGCTACCGCCAGTTCGTGATACAGGGCACACTATTCCTCTTGAACCGAATACAAAGCCACCTTTCAGACCTATGTACAGGCTGAGCCCAAAGGAGCTCGAAGAAGTCGAGAGGCAGGTCAAGGAACTCCTCCAGCATGGCCTCATCGAGCCTAGCTCATCACCCTTTGGAGCTTCAGTTTTGTTCGTTGCAAAGAAGGACGGCTCTTTGCGTATGTGCATTGACTACCGAGCACTCAACAAAATCACGGTCAAGAACAAGTACCCCTTACCACGAATTGACCAGCTCTTGGATGCCTTGAGCGGTGCACAACTGTTCACCAGCCTAGACCTGCAATCTGGGTACCACCAAATACGAATCACTGAAGAGGATGTAGCCAAGACCGCATTCCGCACGCCTTTCGTACACTACCAATTCAAGGTCCTCAGCTTTGGACTCACAAATGCTCCTGCCACCTTCCAGGCTGCTATGAACAACATGCTCAGGCCTTACCTCAATCAATTTGTAGTAGTTTACATTGATGATATACTTATCTTCAGTAAAACACAGGCTGAGCACATAAGCCATGTCCGCAAGGTACTTGAACTCCTCAGGGAACACAAATTCCACATCAAGCTGTCAAAATGTGAATTCGAACAGCCTGAGGTCAAGTTCTTGGGCCATACATATTGTGGGCAAGAATGGAGTGAAAGTGGATCCAAGCAAGACCGCTGTCCTTGAGCAGTGGCCCGTGCCCAAATCAGTGCACGATGTGCGTTCATTTGTGGGCCTTGCCACATACTTCAGACGATTCGTTGAGAAGTTTTCTCAAATGGTGGCACCTCTCACCAGATTGACAGGCAAGGACATACCATTTTTGTGGGATGAATCGTGCCAGCGCGCTTTTGAGCAAGTTAAGCACGCGCTCACAAACGCACCGATTCTTGAACTCCCAAACTTCGAGCTGCCGTTTGAAGTCATCACTGATGCATCCATTGAGGGTCTCGGTGGGATACTCCTACAAAATGAGCGGCCTTTGGCTTATGAAAGCAGGCGCCTCATTCCAGCCGAAGTCAACTACACAACTGGGCAACAAGAACTACTTGCAGTAGTGCACGCCCTTACAATATGGCGGTGCTACTTAGAGGGAGCAGACTTCACAGTGGTTACAGACCACAACCCTCTTATTTATTTACCTACTCAGACTAACCTATCCAGACGCCAGGCGCGCTGGGTCGAATACTTGCAGGGATTCAACTTCAAATGGGTATACCGACCTGGAAAGAGTAATGCGGCGGCAGATGCCTTAAGCCGAAACCCTCCAGGACACTCATCGCTGGCAGTAGCGCTCCTCATTGTAATCACACGGAGGCAGCAGGCTAAAGAGGTACATGAAATAACTAATACCCCAGTACCTGAACAACCCACGCTTCCACAACAATCGGCCTCAAGGACGCAGACTGGCCGTCGTGCTATAACGGCTGACCCTGAATCTGAGGGGCCAGATTCTTCTCTAGGGGGAGAGGAACCCCATACTATGGATGAATCAGACCCTGCTCCACTCCATACAAGCCCACCAGACCACGGTGAGCTGGTGGACATATATGAAGCGGTGCGCTCAGAGTACGGGAAAGACCCGCGTTTTGCAAATAACGGCGCCACGACTGCAAACTTTATCTTGAGGGACGGTTTGTGGTGGACGCGGTCGGGACAACTTATCATCCCAGAGTCCATGGGCTACTACAAGAGAGCCATCATACGCGAGTTGCACGATGCACCTTATTCTGGACACCCAGGCATATCCAAGACCAAGAAGCTGGTTCAAAAGGATTTCTATTGGGGGTCAATGCTCAAGGATGTAAAAGACTACATCCAAAGCTGCCACTCTTGTCAACAAAACAAGAGCTCCAATCAGAAATCGGGTGGCTTGTTACAGCCTCTCCTCATCCCTGAGCGCAAGTGGCAAGTGGTCACAATGGACTTTATCATGAGCCTACCAGAGACAGATAAGTGACACACTGCCATTTTAGTGGTGGTTGATAAGCTGACGAAGATGGTCCATTTGATACCTACCACTGTGCACGTAACGGGTGAAGAAACGGCAAGGCTGTACTTGGACCATGTGTGGAAACACCACGGAGTCCCAGAAAGCATCGTGAGCGACCGTGATCCACGCTTCACTGGCAAGTTCATGACAGAATTCCTCAAGCTCTTGGGAACCAAGCAGAGGCTGTCGACTGCCTTCCACCCACAGACGGATGGACAAACGGAGCGGACCAACAGGACTCTGGAAGATATGCTAAGACACTATGTGGATCCCAATCATACTGACTGGGATGCCCACTTAGCGGCGGCTGAGTTTGCAATCAACAACTCATACCAGGAGAGCATCAAGACTACTCCTTTCCGCCTCAACACCTTTGAGGATCCACCGACACCAATGACCTTGGGTAAAAACTCAAGAGTACCTGCAGCTCAAATGCTTGCCAACCAAATTGAGGATGACCTCTTGCGTGCAAAGGCAGCGCTGCAATCGGCACAAGATAGGCAAAAGCTTTATGCCGACAAGAAGAGGCGGCCTATCCATTATAAGATTGGTGATCAGGTGATGCTCAATGCCAAAAACATACGCCTGCGCAACCCGGGTTCTCCTAAGTTCATGCCTAAATGGCTGGGGCCTTTCACGGTTATCGACACTTGCGATAAGCACCGCTCACGCGAGTTTGAAAGTGTACACCCAGAGAACCACGGGCCATCTGCAGTGAGGCTTGACCTGCCCGCAAGTATGCGCATT
>PUNQ01000030.1 GCA_003551845.1 Candidatus Nealsoniibacteriota bacterium | reverse complement strand
GCTGGTAGTCGCGAACAAAGTCACCGACATAAGGAATTTTTAGTATGAAATGGTCGTATGTTTCTTTTACTTTCTCAATCTTGCTTATCAGGTAAAGAAAGATCAGAAATCCGAGTATGCTCAAAAAGAGAGTTATTCCGTGATCTTGTACGAACTCAGATATATCCAGAAGGATTCGTGATATAAGGGGTAGTTCTACATCCAGTGCGGCGAAGATCGGAGTTAGTCTCGGTAGAACGAAATAAGTAAGGCCGGACCCCAAGACAACGGCAAAGGTTAGAATAATTTTAGGATAAAGTGTCGCTGAGCTTAGCTCTGTTTCCAGGTTGTGCTTTCTTTCCAGCCATTTTACCAAGTGATTCAGATTTGCGCTTAAAGTACCACTCTCTTCTCCCGCCCGGATAAAACTTGAAAAGGCTTTTTCAAAGCTTGGGTTTTCATCAAATACTTGATAAATAGGCGTTCCTTTTTCCGTTCTAATTTTCGCTTTCATCAAAGTCTCCTGAAGTGCCTTTGATCTTGTTTGCTTGGCGAGCACATCGAAAGATTCGTTGACCGGTTTTCCGCTTTTTATGAGAAGAAGCCAAGTTTTTACAAAATCTTTTTTTTCCTGGGTGCTTATTGACATAAACTAATTATTTAGGCCTTAGCCGCTCTTCTTACTTCTTCGAAAGTTGTTGTGCCTATTAGTGCTTTGGTTATACCGTCCTCGATCATTGTTGTCATGCCTTGTTCAATAGCTTTTTTCTTAATCGTGTCCATAGGAGCCTTTATGCTTATTAGTTCGCGTATTTCCTCGGTGACGTCCAAGATCTCGAAGATTGAAGTACGGCCTTCATAACCGGAGTTATTGCAGAACTTACACCCTGCTCCTTGAAAGAATCTGATCTTTTCAAGGTCTTCTTTTCCGGATATTTTCTTTATGGTTTTGGCAAGAGCTTTCTCGTCTTCTAAAAGAAGCAGATCTTTCTCGGAGAGGTAATATTCCTGTTTGCAATCTTCACACACTTTTCTTACCAGTCTTTGCGCAATTGCGGCATTTACGGAGGCTGATACAAGATAAGGCTTTGCTTTCATCTCCAGAAAGCGGGAAAAGGCGGTGGCTGCGTCGTTGGCGTGCAATGTGGAAAGGACCAAGTGACCCGTCATAGCGGAGTTGATGGCGATGTCTACCGTTTCTTCGTCACGAATTTCACCGACCATGATTACATCCGGGTCCTGCCGGACAATGGATCTGAGCCCTTTTGGGAAAGTGATGTCTTTTGGAGGATTAACCTGAATTTGTCTGATTCTTTCAATATTGTATTCCACAGGGTCTTCAATAGTCATGATGTTGGTTTCAATCCTGTTTATTTTCTGCAATATCGCGTAGAGGGTGGTAGTCTTACCGGAGCCGGTAGGTCCGCATACTACAATCATCCCGTACGGTTTTTCCGCGTTGGCTTTTATTTTTTTAAGATTGGAATCCAAAAGGCCGAGATCGTCAAGCTCAAACCTTCTTCCTCTTTGCATTAACACTCTCATTGCAATGTTCTCACCGTCCGTGGTCGGCATAACAGAAACACGAAAATCGATTGTGGCTCCTCTGATATCATAATCGAAGCGCCCGTCTTGAGCCGCAAACCTTTCATCTGTTCTCAGCCTTGCCAGGATTTTAATACGTGAAACCACTCTTGAGTGAAGCTCTTTGGGAAACTCTATTATTTTATACAAAACTCCGTCGATTCGGTACCTTACAATGGTAACCTTAGCTAAGGGCTCGATATGAATATCGGAAGAGAGAGTGGTGTATCCGTAGTCGAGTATTAAATTTACGAGCCTTACAATACTCTCTTCGCTCTGTTGGGGATTTTTCTTGATCTGCTCCACTATCTTTGATATCTCCATCGGAATATCTCCCTTGTATCTCCTTAAAGCCTGATCCAAGTCAAAGTCGGTGGTGTAAAACACCTTTATTCTTTTCCCTGTCTTTTTTTCCAGGATTTTAAAGAAGCTGTAGTTACTTGGATTGGTGGTAGCAACGTTTAAAGTATCTTCCTCCTCATTAAAAACAATCGCTCTTTGTGTAAAGGCGACATCTTCGGGAATATAACTTAACAGATCGGGAGTAATCTCTTCTATGTTAGCTCTCTTTAAACTGATAAACGGGTATCCGGCTTCGTTGGCGATTATTTTTCCTAAGACTTGGTCTTTGATAAGCCCTTTTTCTATCAGCATCTTGTCCAGGGGCTGGTTTTTCTCCTGCGCGGCGGCTTTTACCATGTCAAAATCTATTTTTTGAATGTGGCCGGAGTCCGTTAATATTTTTTCTAATTTTTCAGGAGGAACTAACATAGTTTTTATTTATTAGTGAAGTTTACAATAATTTTATTTATTTGCAAAGATTTATGTTGTAATTGCAGTATACCAAGAAAAAATCATAAGGGGAAGTGTATAAGCTTGACATGTATTGTAAGGGGAATATAATGGATACAAGCAAGATAGACTTGTTTTATAAATTTAAAGGTCGTGCAAAATAAAATTATTATTTATGGAAAACATAAAAAACAAAGGACTTATTAGCCGAAAAGGTTTTACGCTTATTGAGCTTTTAATTGTAATCGGCATTATTACAATCCTCGCTTCGGCGGTGATTATTGCAATTAACCCGGGAGTGCATTTTCAGAGAGCGAGAGAGGCTACGAGAATGAGCCACGCAAACTCCATTGTTACCGCGGTTTATTCCTATGCCGTGGACCATGAAGGGAATCTTCCGGAATGTAATGATACTACTGGCAGTCCTCTCTCTGATGGTACTGAGACTGATTGGGACAACGAAAGAGATATTTCAAACTGTACAGAGGAATTATCAGATGGCGTGAATGAAGCCGATATTATTTATTTACCCGAACTTCCACAGGACCCTCAAGACGGAAAGAGCTATCAGATATCATCAAACACAGATGGAACTAGAATTCAGATTACTACAACCGCTGATGAATCTGATTTAGAAGTAACCCAATAATAGAGGTAATAAAAAATGAAACTCCCGGGAGATTTTCGGGAGTTTTGTTATTTAAAAGAAGCCTTGATTTTATTTTCTGATGTACTATAATCCACACTGCGCATCTTGGCCCCGTCGTCTAGCTTGGTTTAGGACGCTAGGTTTTCATCCTAGTAACACGGGTTCGAATCCCGTCGGGGTCACCAAGAATTACTCCAGGTGCAGTTTTTTCTCCAGATTACTTATCCTCTTTTTTAAAAGAGGGTATTTTTTTAGCTCCGAGTCCTCGGAGAGTATTTCTTTTGCCGCTTCTCGGGCTTCTTCCACTTGCTCCCAGTCTTTTAAAACGTCCATTGTAAAATCGGGCATTCCCCACTGCCGTTTTCCTACAAAATCCCCGGGACCGCGCAGTTCAAGGTCTTTTTCTGCGAGCTCAAAGCCGTTCTCGGAAGAAAGGAGGGCTCTTAGTCTTTGCTTTGTTTTTTCCGAAGGAGAGGTGGGGAAAAGAAAGCAGTAGGACTGAAACTCTCCTCTTCCCACCCTTCCGCGAACCTGGTGGAGCTGAGCGAGTCCGAACCTTTCCGCTCCCTCAATAACCATGATTCCGGCGTTCCTAATGTCCACGCCTACCTCTATTACCGAAGTTGAAACGAGAATATCTATCTTTTTTCTCTGGAATCTTTTCATAATATCCTCTTTTTCCGATGTTTTCATTTTTCCGTGTAGCATCTCTACTTTAAACTCGGGGAAAACCAAACTTGCAAGCCTCTCTTTTTCTTCTTCTACCGCCTTTAATTCCGCTAAGGCGGAGTTTTTATCTTTCGCTTCTTCAATGCGGGGGCAGATAAAAAAGGCTTGCCTTCCCTTTTTAACTTCTTCTTTTATAAAAGAATATGTCTCTTCTCTTTTCTTTGGAGAGACAATGCTGGTCTTTATTTTCTTTCTTTCCTTAGGCATCTCGTTAATGACGGAAAGATCGAGCTCTCCGTAAACGGTAAGCGCCAGTGTGCGAGGGATAGGCGTGGCGCTCATGGAGAGAAGGTGCGGTATGCGATACTTATCCTTTAAACAAAGCTTGGATCTTTGCTTTGTTCCGAAACGATGTTGCTCGTCGAGTATCACCAGTGCGAGATTTTTGAACTTAACTGTTTCCTGGATTAAGGCGTGGGTTCCCACCAAGAGGTTGAGTTCTCCTTCCTTGCATTTTTTGATAAGTTTTTCTCTTGATATCTCTACGGTATCTCCCTTCAGCTTTTTAGAGCGGAGCTTATCTTTTTTTCCGGTAAGAAGCCCTACGTCTATTTTAAATCTCCAAAGCGTCTTTGCCGCTTCGTCAAAGTGTTGGCGGGAGAGAACTTCGGTAGGTGCCATAAAAGCCACTTGATACCCTGCTTTAATCGCCGCAAGGGCGGCTATAAAAGCAACGATGGTTTTTCCCGATCCCACGTCTCCCTCTAAAAGACGGTTCATGGGGCTTTCTTTCTTCATGTCTTGGAGTATCTGCCAGGCGGCTTTTTTTTGAGCGTTGGTTAAAGAAAAAGGAAGATTACCGGTTAAATCTTGAATCTCTTCCAGATTAATAGGGACAGGGATTGCCGTTTCTCTTGCCATGGCCATTTTTTTCTTTAAAAGAAGAATTTGCAAAAGAAAGATTCTTTCAAAAGACAGCCTTTTCCTTGCTTTTTCTATCTCTTTTTGTGATTTAGGGAAGTGGATTTGCTGCAACGCTTCCGCTATCGGAAGTAAATCTTTTTCTTTTATTATTTTTTCAGGAAGCGTTTCGTAGATTAATAAATCAACATTTTTTAAGATCGGCTTTAAAAGAAAGCGTAAAAAGCGGGAAGAAACTCCTTCCGTTGAAGGGTATATGGGAATAATGCGGGCGGTGTGCGTAGGAAAGGCCTTGCGCCCCTTTATCTTTTCGTAAGAAGGGCTTAAAAACTGCCATCCGTCTTTAAAGTAGCTTACGTCTCCGGAAACAAAGATTTTCTCCCCTTCCTCCAAGGATTTTGCAAGATAGGGCTGCTTGAACCACACCACATCTATTTCTCCGGTGTTATCTTGCAGAGTGGCCCTGGTAAACGGCATCATTTGGCGAGGAGTTTTGCCTGCTTCTATTTTTGTTATCTCTCCTATAGCGGTATATTTTCCCTTTGTTCTTATCGAGGAAACAGGAGATATCTTGGAAAAATCCTCATAGCGATGCGGAAAGTGAAAAAGCAGCTCTCCCACCGTTTTAATTCCCAGATTCTCCAGCCTTTTCTGGTAAGAGGAACCAACATAGGAAAGTTTGGAAATGGGAGTTGTAAGATCCATATTAGTGAAAGTTGGTGCACCCGGCAGGACTCGAACCTGCAATCTCTTCCTCCGCAAGGAAGCGCCTTATCCGGTTAAGCCACGGGTGCTATATTAAGATGTATTATAATAAAATTTGTATCTTATTACAATCTTGTATTTGTTGCTTTTCGTTTTGGTTGCATGGAAAAATCTTCTACGAAGCGCTTTTTCATAATAGATATTTTAAAGATATATATGCTAAGTGCATTATACATTATTAATATTTCTTTATTTTATCAATATGATACTATTAAAGACATGAAAACAAAAAGATGTTTTCTTCCCCAAAGAGAGCAGAGACGTTTTATAGAAAGAATTCTTTCTGAGATGACTCTTAGCGAAGCGGCAAGAATCTGCAATCTTTCGAAAAGAAGTATTAGTGATTGGAGGCGGGGAGTTCTTTCCATGGACTATGAAGCAATAAGAAAACTGTGCAAAATGACAAGAATACCCATACCGAAGAATCTTGAAATACGTGAGAGATATTGGTATGCCTCGAAAGGGGGGAGAGAAAGCGGAAAAATAACTCGAAGCCTTTATAAAGGAAAAATGCCCGAAGTTGATGAAGAGTATAGAAAGAAAAGATGGTATGAATGGTGGAATCAAGAAGGTAGGTATAAGAAACATCCTATTATTAATTCAAGTTCTCCCGTTAAAAAACCCCTTTATTCCGAGGAGCTGGCGGAATGTGTGGGGATTATTTTAGGAGATGGAGGGATAACAAGATCTCAGGTGACAATAACTTTACACAAATATGATGACATAGAATATTCGGAATTCGTTATCCAAACATTTAAAAGCTTATTTGATGTAATGATGAGTATAAGGCCGAAAAAATATAAAAACTATAAAGCCATTGATTATGTAATCTCAAGAAGAGAGTTGGTAAAATATCTTACATCTGATTTGGGGTTGAAAATTGGAAATAAAGTAAAACAGCAAATTGATGTTCCTCAGTGGATTAAAAAGAAACAGTCTTATAAAATTGCTTGTGCACGTGGTTTGATGGATACCGACGGTTCGGTTTTTTTGCATAGATATAAGGTTTGTGGAAAAGAATATAAATATAAAAAGATATCTTTCAGCAACTATTCTCTTCCTCTCGTTATGTTTATGTTTGATGTTTTTCAAGAAGTGGGACTAAATCCTCGTATTGCAAGAAGTAGTAAGGAAGTTAGAATTGATGCTATTGAAGATATTAAAAAATATTTTAGTGTTGTCGGGTCTCATAATTCAAAGCACTTGAAAAAGTGGGAGAAGTAGAGTAGAATAAAGCAGACTGGAGGAGTCTCCTAACCTGGTATGGAAGCGGATTGCTAATCCGTAGCGGTATAACCGCTTGTGGGTTCGAATCCCACCTCCTCCGCACAAGGAGTTCTAAGAGACAAGGAGGGGTCGGATAACGGCTATTCCACCTGTCTTGAAAACAGGCGTCCGCAAGGACATGTGGGTTCGAATCCCACCCCCTCCGCCAAATGTAACTTCGCGCT
>PUNQ01000010.1 GCA_003551845.1 Candidatus Nealsoniibacteriota bacterium | reverse complement strand
TTTTGAATTTTTATTTTTTGGATGAAGACATAGGTAATCCGAGAATCGGAAAAAAGATTGAAAATTTAATTGAATCCATTGATGATAAAAAAGGAAAAATCAATATTCGCCCCGTGCCTCCCTGTCTTTATGAGTCGGGGTATCCCGAGATCATTAAGAGAGCAACAAGAAAAGATAACAGAGTTTTTCTGCCCACTTTTAAGTTGGAAAACACCGTAAAGTATTATCCGCAAAACATAAAAGAAGATGAGGGCATTGTTTTGTTGGAAAAGTGCAATTCTTGCAACCTGCGTAAAGAGAAAGAGTGTAGAGGCGTGTATAGGAGGCGCGAACATGGCTTTGTTCCGGATAAGGTAATAATTCCCCGGATAGAAGAAATTTTATCCGATCCTTTAAATTTTAGATTGCTGGATTGTGGATGCGGATTCAAGCCCGATTTTTTAAATTTTTATAAGAAGATTTCCAATGAAGGGGCTGAGATTTATCTGCTTGATCCGAATGAAGAAGAAATGAATGCGGCAAAAAAAGCAATTGAAGATTGCAACAATATTTCCGCTGTAGTTGAAAAAGTGGAGGAGATCAATTTTTCCGATAATTTTTTTGATGTGATAACAATGGTATCCGTTTATCATCATATTTTTGATATTGATTCCGCCTTTGAAAATATTAAGAAATGGCTTAAAGATGAAGGAGTTTTGATTATTTCCGACAGAAAGGAATATCCGGGAAAAAATAATATCACCGGGAAGGATCTTTTTCTACATCATAGAAACCATAATTTGGATGAAGCCGTAGTGGCGATTGAAAAAAAAGGATTCAAAATTATGGATAAAAATTCGAATGAAGAGAAGAGTAATTGGGTTATAGAAGCAATCAAAAAATAGGTCGGAAGCTTATTTTAAAAACAAATGATGATTATTTTTAATGCCGGAATTCAACTTTTTTAAAAAATATAAAAAACTCATAATACCCACTTTTCTTTTTTTCGGTTCTTTTGCAATTAGTTTTTACAGAGCTTTGGATCTACAGCATGGAGAAGATTTCAGGCATAGTTTGGCGGTTTTAAAATTCATCAGATATCCCTCTATCACACCCGTTATGGCTCAAAATATTAACGGAATGGAATTTTACCTGATTCCCTTTTACTTTCTGTTCGGATTTAATCTGTTTTCGATGCGTTTGGCACAATCTCTTCTTTTGGGATCGGCGGTGGTTTTATTTTATCTGTTTTCAAAGGATCATTTTAAGGATAAAAACAAAGCCATGGCGGCCACCGTTTTTTTAGCTCTTTTTCCGAACTTTATTTTGATGAAGTATCAAGAATATCCCTTCGTAATTTTTATAGGAGTTCTTTCTTTATTTTTACTCTCCCGGATCAGAAAAAAGGAAAAAAATTTAAAATACATAATCTTGTTCGGGCTGACTTTCGGTATAGGGACATATCATAAGATACTTACGGGAGCATTTATTTTTTGCCTTCTTTTTTCATATACATTGATCTTGTGGAAGGAGGCGAAAGAAAAGCTTTTACATTTCAAGGAATTATCTTTTCTGGCTCTTTTTTCTTTGATCGGTGTTTCTCCCTTGCTTTTATGGAATATTATTTTTGAAGGGGCTACTTTTAAACATTTTTTTCGAAGTGCATCCGAAACTTCATTAAATATAATGCCGGCTATAGTTGAAAGAATCTCTCAGCTCAGGGATCTTTTTGCTGTCAGCCCTTTGAGATATTACGGACAAATTGAAGCTGTCGGACTTTTCTTTTTCATATTATTGATATTTTCCGTAATATATTTAGCTTTTAAAGGAGATAAAGAAAATTCGGTTTATGCCTTTGCCGCAACATTATATTTTCTGCTCGCCACTTTTCAGTTGAATCATTTAATACCGGAACATTTGTCTGTATTGATACCACTTTTGGTTTTGATAATCTTTTCAGGGACCTCTCTTTTGATTGAGGATCTTTTTGGAAAAAGTAATTACAAGAGTAAAGTGATATATTCTTTTTTCACCTTGCTTATCTTTTTGAGTTTTTTTAATCTGTTTAGAATACTTTATACCGACAATGAATATGGCTGGTTTTTGAAAGACTATGAAATCGGGTATGCTCTCAGAGGGGATGATGTGGAAAATATCTATCTTTTTCAACCGGATAACTATGCTTTTTGGAACTCCATACAATTTACATCCAAGCAGGAAAACACTTATCTGGCCTCCCATACCATGGAAGGAAAAGACAAAGTGATTCACGGGTATTGGGATGGAGGTTCTGTTGGGGGGTTTAAAGATGGCGCCGTGATTAAAAAGTCATTGGATGAAGTTTTGAAAACTTCTTCAAGCCGTAAAAATGCATATCTGGATACCAATTTATATTTTGAAAGAGAAAAGGAAGAGGATAGAAGAGCTGTGAGGGATTATATGGATAGGGTTTTGTCTGAGAACGGATATAAGCGAATTGATATTGAGCAAAAAATATTGAGACTTGAAGAAGGATATAGAGATGAGCTCAATAAAGTTTATATGGTTTGGATTCATGAAAGTCAAAAGGAAATTATTGATAAATTGAATCAGTTGAAAGATGATTGAAAAATCATTTCGGACCTCGGTTTTTTTGCGTGATTTTATTAATCCCGATCACATTGAAAGAAGAGATTTTGTGGTTTTTCGCTTTTCGTTTTTGTGATATGATTAAATAAGATTAAAGAAAAACTCAAAAAAGATAAAAAGGAGGATTTTTCTCATATGCTTATAAAAATTAAATGAAAGAGGAAACTAAAAAGTTAAAATCTTTTTTACTTGACTTGGATTCCATTACGGAAAGAGAGCTTGAAATAGCTGAAAAAAAGGCGGATCAAGAAGATAAAAAATTAGAAACGGTTTTGATTGAAGAAGGGCTGATTAAAAGAGAAAGACTGGCAAGAATAAAGGCTTATGTAAGTGGGATACCGTCTATAAGTTTGGAGGGTTTGAAAATTCCTCCGGAAGTGCTGAAAAAGATTCCGGAAAAGATAGCACGCACCAACAATATAATCGCCTTTAAAAAAGAAGAGGATAATTTGGAGGTGGCAATGACGGATCCGGAAGACTTGAATGCTATTGAAATCGTTAAAAAAACAACGGGACTAAATGTCTTGCCCCGACTGACAACTTATACGGACATCAAAAAGGTTTTGGAGCAGTATCGAGAAAGCTTGGAATCCGAATTCGGAAAACTTTTGGAAAAAGATTTTGAAAATCGTGAAATAGTTAATGAGGCCGTTGAAAGAGCCGGTGAAGATTTGGAAGAAATCGCCGAAGATATGCCGGTCGTAAAGATAGTGGATATGCTAATTAAACACGCCATTTTTCAAAGAGCATCCGATATCCATATAGAGCCGCAAGAAAAAAAGATAACGATCAGATACAGGGTGGACGGAATTTTGCGCGAAGTTATGACTCTTCCCAAAGAAATCGCTCCGGGAATAGTTGCCAGGATAAAGATTCTTTCCAGCTTAAAATTGGACGAACATCGCTTGCCGCAGGATGGGAGATTTAAAATAGAAGAAGAGGATTACAAGTATTCTTTGAGAGTTTCGGTAATGCCGGTTTCGAATGGAGAAAAAGTAGTATTACGTCTTCTTTCGGAAACGGAAGAGGCGATGAGTTTGCAGGAGATAGGGCTCGGAAAAGAGATGCTGGAAAAGGTGTCCGATGCATTGGAGAAGATGTCGGGAATGATATTGGTAACCGGACCGACCGGCTCCGGTAAGACGACGACGCTTTATTCCTTGCTCAAAAAGATAAATACTTCTCGAATAAACATTTCAACGGTTGAAGATCCGATTGAATATCAAATTCCAAAAATAAACCAGACACAAGTAAATCCCAAGATAGGATTCACCTTTGCCAAAGGGTTACGCTCACTTTTAAGGCAAGATCCCAACGTAATAATGGTTGGAGAAATAAGGGACGGAGAAACCGCCAAGCTGGCTACCAATGCGGCTTTGACCGGCCACTTGGTACTTTCCACTCTTCACACCACTGATTCCGCCGGTGCGGCATCAAGACTTGTCGATATGGGAATAGAGCCGTTTTTAATCTCTTCAACTTTGAATGTGGTCATAGCTCAAAGGCTTCTCAGAAGGCTACATGATAATAAAGAGGGATACTTCTTAACCGATGTGGATATTGAAAATTTAAAAAAGCATTGTGACATTGATCGCTTGATTAATCTTTTTAGAAAAAATGAAATAATTGAAGACGGGAAAGAATTACAGGATATAGAGTTTTTTCGTCCACGAGAAACGGAAGAGGTTCCCGACGGCTACAAGGGAAGAATAGGCGCCTACGAAGTTTTGGTGGTAACCGACCGGGTAAAGGAATTAATTTTAAAAAAAGTGGAAGCGGGGAAAATAAGAAAAGAAGCTCAAAAGCAAGGAATGATCACCATGCTGGAAGACGGATTAACGAAGGCGGCCGGAGGAATAACGTCAATAGAAGAAGTTTTAAGAGTACTTACGGAATAATATGCCTCAATATTTTTATACTGCCAAATCAAAGGAAAAAGAGCGAAGAGTGTCCGATGTAATGAAGGCTAAAAATCGTAAAGAATTAGCTAAAAAGCTCCGCCAGAAAAATCTTTTTTTAATTGAAGCGAAAAAGAAGCGGGATAAGAAATCATTTTCAATACCGTTTTTTAACAAAGTCTCTTTAGCGGATAAGATATTTTTAAGCAAAAAT
This sequence comes from Candidatus Nealsoniibacteriota bacterium, assembly GCA_003551845.1. Taxonomy (GTDB): domain Bacteria; phylum Patescibacteriota; class Minisyncoccia; order Minisyncoccales; family PWPS01; genus PWPS01. The sequence continues at coordinate 2,180 of PUNQ01000010.1, read as the reverse complement.
TTGGCGATGATGCTTTCGGGAGGAGTTTCTCTTTCTCGAACTTTGAAAACTCTTTCGGTTCAATCAAAAAATGAAAAACTGAAAAGCGTTTTGCTTGATATCAGAGAAGAAGTAAGTAAAGGAAAAAGCTTATCCGAATCAATGGAAGATCATTCCGATATTTTTTCAAAAGTTTTCAGAAGCATGATTCAAATTGCCGAGGAGACCGGAACGATAGAAGAAACTCTAAAAACCTTAACGGAGCAACTGGAAAAGGAACATCAAATAAAATCGGAAGTGAAAGGAGCTTTAATTTATCCGACGGTAATAGTTTGCACAATGGTGGTTATCGGAATAGTCATGCTTACAGTTGTCGTTCCGGTATTGTCCGATACTTTTGACGCTCTGCAAGCCGACCTGCCCTTTACCACCCGATTCGTAATCGCTTTTGGAAATCTTTTGGCGGAAAACTGGTATCTGCTCCCATTTTTATTACTGCTTATTTTTATTATCGGTAAGATGGTTTTTAAAACAAGAAAAGGAAAAAGAAGTTTGGATCGTTTGATTCTTAAAACTCCTCTAATTTCCAAACTCGTAAAAAAAAGAAATTCCGCCTATACGGCAAGAACTTTAAATTCTCTTTTATCTTCCGGTGTTTCGATAATCAAAGCATTGGAGATCATAGAGGAAAATTTATCCAATACTTATTTTAAAGAAGCTTTAAGCGACTCTTCCGAAAAGATAAAGAGGGGAAGCAATATTTCCGAATCTTTGAAGCCGTATTCAAATTTATTTTCAGTAGTTTTGATTCAGATGATTGAAGTGGGAGAAGAGACCGGAAGAACCGCAGAAGCTCTGTCAACTACGGCTGAATTTCTGGAAGAAGAAGTTTTTAATACCACTAAAAATATGGCCTCACTATTGGAGCCGATTTTAATGGTTGTGATCGGGGTTTCGATCGGTTTTTTCGCCCTCTCCATGCTGCAACCGATGTATTCGATACTTGAAGCCCTATGAATCAAAAAGGACTAACTTTAATTGAATTATTGTTCGTTATTTTGTTTATTCTGGTTTTTGCCACAATGGGGTTTTTGGGATTAATGCAAAGAGAAAGAAGAATCCGTCTTTCGGGTGAAGCCGGGGAGCTGGTGTCCGATCTGAGATTCGCCAAAAGAATGTCGATTTCGGAACAAATCAATTATGGAGTAGAGTTTGATTTTTCAACTGATTCCTACAGAGTAATCAGGCACGGAGATGAAAAGGAAGAGATGAAAAGGAAGGACTTTCCACCGGGAATTACGATTGACGGTTCGGATGAATTTTCGGAAGTTAAATTTACCCTCTTCGGAGCGGCCTTCGGAAGGACGGAAATTTTTATCCAAGGTGAAGAGTTTTCAAAAATTATTATTGTAAAACCATCCGGATTCATCGATGTCCAAAGGAATAACGTTAATTGAAACAATAATCGGAATGGCGATAATTTTTATCGGAGTGATAGTTATCATTTCAGTTTTTCCTTTCGGGCTGAGGACAATAGCCTTGAATCAGCAAGGGAGCATAGCTACGCTTTTAGCTTCTTCTCGAGTAGAAGAAATTATCACCAAAGATTATCACGGAATCGAAGAGGGTGTTAAAATTGAGGATTTCGGAGAGATGGAAGGGTTTGAAAATTTAAAAAGGGAAACGATCATAGATTGTTATGAAACCGATATTTTAAGCTGTGAAGATGGAGATACGGGAATAAAAAAGGTAACGGTCAACGTTTATTTGGATCGCTCGGAAAAGCGAAAAGTGAGTTTAAAAACTTTAATTTCAGAAAAATGAAGGGTTTTACTTTAATTGAAACGATGATAGCGTTGCTTTTATTTACGGCAATAGTGGCGGTTATAGGCAGTGTTATACTTTTCAGCCAAAGAGCTTATATCGAAGGACAAAGAGTTATGGAGGCTATGCAAAATGGTAGAGTCGTTTCCGATGCAACATCCAGAGAGATACGGCAAGCGAGAAATATAATCAGTTCTCTTCCTGAAGAAAGAGAGAATGCGGTGGAAGAGATAATTTTTCATGATGGCCACCTGGAGGAAGTGAAAGAGCGGGAAAATGCTCAAGGAGGGTCGGAAAATGTCATAGTTCTTTCTGAAAATTCTTTTGATCAAGACGGTTTTTATGAGGATCTATTTCTAAAAGTAGTTGACGGCCCT
>PUNQ01000008.1 GCA_003551845.1 Candidatus Nealsoniibacteriota bacterium | reverse complement strand
CGGCCAAGCGCTTTCCCATTTTCAGTACCGGACCTTCATTACGTATCAACCTGTTTGGCGCCCTCATCCTCGAGCCCTACCTGGCATTTCCCTTCCATACAAGAGGGATCCAGGAAGGGGTGTGGGGACTGAACTTCCTACCCGGATGGTGATTTTAATGTGCTAATGTGATAATGTGCCAATGTGCTAATTGAAGGGTTCGTTGGGACATTATCACATTATCACATTAGCACATTACTCTTCCTGCTTTACTTTATCCATTGCTTCTGCCAGAGAAGTTTCCTTGGTATAGAAGCGCCCCCACTTGCTTTCGGGATCCGGCTTGGTCGCCAGCGATACGATGATGAGCACCAGGATGGATGCCGAGGCTGCTGGCAGCACGATGTATTGTTCGTTGAGCAGCTGGGTGCCGTACAAGTACGACAGGATGGAGTTGGCCACTGTAATCAGGAGTGTCACGCCCATACCCGTGGCGATGGAGGCCACTCCCCCCTCCACCGTCACGCGTTTCCAAAGGAAGGCGGCCAGCAGGGCAGGGGTAAGTCCCGCCCCGACCATCGTATATGCCGTAAGGGCCATTGCCAGGATGGTCTCAAACTGCGTGAGGATGAAATAAGCCAGCACCCCTAAAGCCACGACCATCGTACGTTGGAAAATCACGATCTTTTTGGGGTCAGCGGTCTTGTTGATGAATCGCTGATACACGTCGCGGGTCAGGTTCGTGGACGGGGTGAGCAGGAAACTGTTTCCGGTAGAGGTGATGATTGCCACGGAAGCTGCCAGCAGCAGCAGGCCGCCCCAGATCGGTAGTCCTACCTCTGTGCTGTACCTGGCTGTATGCAGGATGATGCGCTCGGCATTCTCGTTGGAGAGGAACATCTCGGAAGCGTGGTCCAGGACGTTGAAGTGGCTGAATGCGAAGATGGCCAGGGAGGCTAGCGCGGTTTCCACTACGATGGTACCGGTTACCCACCAGAGTACGGCCGACTTCGCCGACTTTTCATTCTTTGCGGAGAAAAACTTCTGATACATGTTGGATTCCCCTAGCAAGAGGAAAAATGTAGGCAGGAAGATCCCCATGGCCCAGAAGAAGTTGTTGTCCCCGAATATCTGGAAATGGGATGGATCCAGGGTTGCTGTTAGGTGTTCGGAGCCCCCGATATTGAAAAAGACCAGGGGCGCTGCGATGAGCATGGCCACGGTGATCACGGCGCCGTTGATGATGTCGACGCTTACGATGGACATCATACCTGCGAAAGCGGTGAAGGTGACGATAAAGCCTGCGGTGAGCAGGACGCCCTGCCACTCAGGAATGCCTGCCACCAGGTCGAGCACAAAGCCGCCAGCCCTGAACTGATATCCCACGATGGTTGTGTAGGCGATCACGATCACGATGGTACCCAGGATGCGCGCCCATTTGTTGTAACGCAATTCGAGGATGTCGGGAACGGTATATTCGGCAATGCGCCGCACACGGGCGGCAAGGAAGAATACGATGATGATGCCCACCCAGGCGCCTGCAGCCATCCAGAGCTCGGAGAAACCCACGTTAGCTGCCAGACCTGCTCCGGCCAGCAAGCTGCCTGAGCCCATCCAGGTACACAACAAGGTACCCACCAGGCGTGCCGTCGACACGGAACGCCCTGCCACCATGAAATCCTCCTGGCTTTTCACCATGAAGCTTTTGTATACGGAAATCCCCATCAAAAGAAGAAGGTAGCCTACTACAACCCAAAGAAATATCATAACCAGTGCATTTTAATGTGAGTAAAAGACCGTGAAAAAGGATGTAATGCTGGCAAAGGTAAAAATTTTTTTATGATGGCCTGTTACAGTTGGGGATTAACAAATTCCAGTAAATCAAAAGTACCGGGGCCATCTTTCATTATGGGAGTTAAGAAACTCTAACTCGTAACGCAAGACCACTTCATGGCTGCCAAAATTAAAACTTGGCACCCTGCTCAAAATGGCCCAATCAAATGAATAACCAAAGATCAGGTTGTTAGTGATATCAATCCCAATATTGAAGCCCATGGCATCTTGTAAACGAACCATGGCACCAACGGAAAACCTGTCAAACAGCACTAACCTTGCGCTTAAATCTACCTCCGGCGTTTTTCCCATCTGATATCTCACATAGGTACTTGGTATGATATATATTTCCGGGTTCAAATAAAACACTGCTCCTGCACTCAGATAATAGTTTCTTTCATTTAACACAGTCCTTACACCGCCAATCATGGTGTTGTCAAAATAGTTCACCTCAAGAAGCTTTGGAATGGATGCCCCAACAAACAGGTTTTCTATTCTGTATATTATTCCGACACCAAAATTTGGCAGCCAGTGGCTCATGATGTCTGAGGCAAAATCCGGGTCTGTCGGATCATCAATGATCAGTTCAGTAAGAGGCACATCATGGAGGCTGATTCCCGCCTTCAATCCAAAAGTGAGCGTGCTCTCCGGTGTTAGGTCGATGCGGTAGGAGTAATCCCCGTAAACTGAAGTTGTTCTTTCCGGTCCAAGTGTCTCATTCCTGAAGGACAATCCTACACCTATATGATCACTTCTTGTTGGTGTATGCACATTCAAGCTATTTGTCATGGGCGCCCTGTCAAATACCATTGTCCAATGTGACCGATTCATTGATGTCAGAGACAGCGAATGCCTGCTTCCTGCATATGCAGGGTTTATCTCCAAAGTATTATAAAGATATTGGGCATACATTACTTCCCGTTGAGCAATGGTATCGTGCACACTTCCAAGAAGGATAACTAAAAGAAGAAACAGATGCCTTTTCATATTTCTGTTATTTGGTTTGTAGTTATCTTGTGAGGTAAATGAAACTTCTGATAGGCTCTTCACCTCTTTCAAGCCTGAGTATATAATAGTAAGTGCCAACCGGCAAATCCCTGTTGTTCATGTCCTTGCCATCCCACCTGTTGTCATAAGGATCTTGCTTAAACACTAATGAACCCCAGCGGTCAAAGATTTTAATGGAACTGTTGGGATATTTATCCAACAGGCCACCAATCACAAAGTAGTCATTGAAACCACTGTTGTTGGGGGAGAAAGCTTCGGGAATAAACAATTCATGTGAGTCTTCGATATACAGATCAGCACTTGCCCTCCTGTTATCGTCATTTGGGTCGTAAGTGAAACTATTGACCATCGCATGATTGGTCAATGTTGTGCCACCTAAGACTTTTCGGCTTACCCTAAGTGCTGTGCTGAGTTCTCTGGTCTCTCCATCACGCAGGTCTGATATGGACCAGATAATACTATGGTCATAATCGATATAATGGCCGTTATCATTTGCACTTATAAATGTCAAGCCCTCCGGAAGCTCATCCACAATCGTGACCTCACGAGCATAACTTGGACCAACATTAGTAACTGTGATGGTGTAATCCACAATGTCTGCCCCTTGAGCTGTGGGTTGAAGAGGATACTTTTGGATAGCTAAATCGGCCAGCGTCTGAACTGTAACAGTTACTGTATCCTGGGTATTGTCCTTGTCTGGATCGTGTGTAATTGTGGTTACCCATGCAGGCATGGTAATGATGGTGTTTTCCTTCACATCGCTTGGCACTCTTGCATTCAGTTGAATGTCGAGCTGCTCGTTTGCCTTAAGTGAGGACACCTTCCATTTCAGGTCATTGTCATTTTTGACGGCCTCCATGTTTGATCCCAAATAATCCAGCTTATCCGGGAATAAACTGTTGAGGTCTACTTCGTTTGCATCGCTTGGTCCTTTGTTTAAAACTGAAATATCGTAATGGAAGTCCGTGCCTGCTACAGGCAGGGTATCGCTTGCTTTGCTAACCAGGGAAAGATCAGCGATGGTTTTCACATCTATAGTCTTGTTGCTCACATTATTGGAAAGGTCTGGATCATGGGTCTGACTGGAAACTCTGGCTGTTTGCTCTATGCTATCAAGGGCATTGGTGCTTACCAAGGATTGAAGGTTCAAGGTGACGCTGTCACCATATGCAAGATATTCAATCTCTAGTGGGTTGTCAAATGATTTGGTTGTCGAATCATCCGTATAGGCCGTATACTCAATGTAATCACTGAATTGAATATCCAGTTCGGAGTTCACCGCACTACTTGGACCATCGTTATATACCTGTAGGTAATAATGCATGTACTCTCCTGCCACGACGCTGTCTTGCTGATGCACAAGGGCTACGGCAAGATCTGCCACCGTGCGAACAAATGTAGCTACGCTGCTCATATTATTGTCCGTGTAGGGATCCTCTGTTTCGCTGCTGACTGTGGCAGTGTTAATAATTTCTGTGTTGTCGGGCGTATCGGGGTCTACCAATGCAAGCAACTCAAGCTGCTCCTCCTGCCCTGGCTCAAGAGTGTCAATGCTCCACTCAGGATCATTCCATTCACCAGTGCTGGGAACTGCACCTTGCAGTTCAATATAATCTGGCAGTGCGTCGGTAATGAGTACCTTGATTGCATCACTTGGCCCGTAATTGGTTACAGTAAGGGTATACACCAGTGTTTCACCTGCAATCAAGGGGTCTTTGTCGACCGACTTAACTATACCGAGGTCTGCCAGTGTGTGTACCAGTGTTTCTGTTGTATCGGCATTGTTATCCGTATTCGGGTCTTCGGTATCGCTTTCTACATTTGCGGTGTTGATGATGACGGTCAGGTCTGGCACATCGTGCGGAACCGATGTTTGAAGGATCAGCGTTTCCTCCTGGCCGGGTTGCATGGTGCCGATTGTCCAGTACGGTGCATCCCATGTGCCTTCTGAGGGTTGAATATCCACGAGATCAAGTTCATCGGGCAGGCTGTCGGTGATCACCACATTTTGTGCCTCGCTTGGCCCGTGGTTGGTCACGGTGATGGTATACTGCAGACCTTCACCTGCGATTACAATTTCTTTGTCTGCAACTTTGCTTAGCTCAATTTCAGCCATGGCTTCTACGTTGGTCACTGCTGTGTCGATGTTGTTGTCCATGTCGGGATCTGACGTGTCACTTTCAGCAGAAGCAGTATTCACGATCTTGCTGCCATGCGGCAAATCGTTTCGCACCTCCGTTGTGAACGTCAGGGTCTCCACCTGATCGGGCTGCATCGTACCGATGGTCCAGTATGGTGCATTCCATTGGCCTGTCTCATAGCTGACATCAATGAGAATCAGTTCATCGGGCAGGTTGTCGGTGATCACCACGTTCTGTGCTTCACTTGGGCCGTGGTTGGTCACAGTTATGGTGTACTGCAGATCCTCGCCTGCGATCACGAGGTCTTTGTGTGCATCTTTGACAACCTCGATATCTGCCTGGGTGTTGATCAGGGTTTCAGTAGAACTGATGTTGTTGTCAGGATAGGGGTCTATGATATCACTATCAACATAAGCTGTGTTTACGACAACAGTCTCATCTTTCACATCCGGCCTTATTTGTGTAGTAAATGTGATGACCACTTCTTCGCCGTTTGCAAGGTCGCCAATTTCCCAGACAGGAGCATTCCAGATACCATGTGAATAGAGTGTGTCGACCAGGATCAGCTCTTCAGGCAATGTATCCGTCATGATAACGCCCTCTGCGTCATTTGGCCCATGATTTTTGACAGTGATGGTATACTCCAGGATATCTCCGGCAATGGCTGTGTCGTGGCTGACTGTCTTTTCTACTGAGAGCTCAGATATAGGCTCGACACCCAGATATACAGTGGCTTCATCACAGTTGTAAGGATTCAGTTTCTCACAGATTTCATACACCAGATCATAATAACCGCCTGGAGTCATCGGAAGTACGGTGACGTGACCTGTAGTGGTATCAAGAATGATATGATCAGGATAGGCCGCAGGTTGCACGAGGTCAATGTTCACGTCGGAAGTATCAATGGATAGTCCGTTTAAAAGGTCATTGTATAAGACATTTTCTACAGCCACACCACCGATATGTCCGTCGACCAGGTCGTCAGTAACATTCACGTCATTGGCAATTAGTTCATTAAACACTGCAACCACCTCGACATCATCACTGCCATGAATTTCCTGGCCGCCTATTGTGTAAGCTTCAAACCCGGCTACATTCAACACACTGCCTGCAGCAAGGTCTTCAACCAAAATGCTGTAATCAAATACCAGTGTCTTCTGATTGCCGGGAGACAGTTCATACAGCGTGGTGTCAAGGCCCGCCACCAGATCCTGCAAATGCACTTCCTGCAGGTCAACATTTCCTGTATTTTCGATCTCAATGAAATATTCAATCATATCTCCAATCACACTATAACTCTGTGGTGATGCAGTGAGTGTCATAAGCATTTCGGGATCCGACAAAGCCAATACTGTTACTGTGTCCTCATCTTGAACCGATTGTCCCTGGTAAGTGGCATTTGCAGTTGCGATATTTACGATGCTTCCATTATTTATGTCTTCCTGTGTGGTCGTGTAGCTTATAGTAAATGTCTCTTGCTCACCGGGCGTCAGAGCAACGGGTTCTTCCAGTGAGAGCATGTCATCTAACACGTTAATGTTTGAGAGGGAAACGTTTCCGGTGTTTTCTACCACAATGGTGTAGTTGATAATATCTTCAACACCTAAAACCTCTTCAACATCTGCAGACTTGCTTAGGCGGAGCGCCGGTTCTGGAGCAGCATGTATTGTAAAACTGTCAAAGTCCGTGGTCATCTGGCCTCCTGGTTCCGTACCTCGTGCCATGGCCGTATTCGCCACACTGCCTGCATCCAGATCGTCCTGCGTAATCGAATAGGTAGCATGGAACACCTGGGTTTCTCCAACGGGCAGTGTCACCCATTCGGGGGCTATCTCAGACAGCCCATCCAACGGGTCAGTTATACGTACACCAGTCAGTATCACATTACCTGTGTTGGTTACCTCGAACATATAGGTAATCTCCTCGCCGGCCGCTGAGTAGGTAGTTGGCTGGGCTGTTTTAGACAGTGAAAGCGATGGTTGCGGAGGAATATACATCACCGTTTCATCGTCGCTGTCTGTCACATCGTTGTTTTCCGGGTCTTTGCCAATTGCCTGGGCTGAGTTCACCACGCTGCCTGCATTGATGTCTCCCTGTGTGATGGTATAGAGGTATGTTAAGGTATCCGCATCTCCCGGTGCCAGCTCGCCGAAATCTAATACCAGGTCAAGTAGCGGGTCGGTAACGACCACATCAGTAAGAGTCACATTGCCCTCGTTGCTTACGGCAAAGCTATAAGTGATCCAATTGCCCACGTTCTGGTAAAATTGCGGATTGGCAGTTTTTGACAGGGCGATTTCCGTCTGCTGGTTGGCGGTGATCGTGTCGGTGTCTGCTGCGGTATACTCTTCTTCGTTAAAGTAACCGCTGGCCGTTGCTGTGTTCACGACGGTGCCGGCATTGATGTCATCCTGGGTAATATTGTAGGTGTAAGTGAAAGTCTCCTCACCTTCAGGTTCAAGCTCTGCAATGGGACCAAACGCCAGGTCAAACAGCGGGTCGGTAACGGTTATGTCTGTCAGGGCCACGTTTCCGGTGTTTGTGACGGTGAAGGTGTAGGAGATCTCCTCGCCTTCGCTGCTGTATGTTTGCGGGTCGGCAGTTTTTTCCAGGGCGATTGCGGGCTGCAGGTCGGCGGTGATGGTTTCGGTGTCATCTGCGGAGTACTCTTCTTCACCGAAGAATCCTGCGGCGGTTGCCGTGTTCACCACGTTACCAGCCTGTATATCATCTTCGGTGATGGTGTAGATGTAGGTGAAAATGTGCTCATCGCCGGCTGCAAGCTCATCGATGGGGCCAAACGCCAGGTCAAACAGCGGGTCGGTAACGGTTATGTCTGTCAGGGCCACGTTTCCGGTGTTTGTGACGGTGAAGGTGTAGGAGATCTCCTCGCCTTCGCTGCTGTAT
>PUNQ01000064.1 GCA_003551845.1 Candidatus Nealsoniibacteriota bacterium | reverse complement strand
TTTTTCTATTCCCTTGTCCACCTCAAACTTATCCCTGAGCTTTCCGTTAACCTGGACTATTAGTGTTATCTTCTTTTTTTCAGCGACTTTCGGGTCATGCTCCGGCCAATTGGATCTCAGAATTGATTCGTCTTCATATCTTTGCCAAATTTCTTCACTGATATGCGGCGCAAAAGGTGCCAGCAGTTGTAAAAACTCAGTGAAAATTTCTATGGAAATCTTCTCCTTATCTTTCATTTCATTGCTGAGTATCATCAAGCTGCTTATCGCCGTATTGAATTTAAAGTTTTCAATATCTTCGGTAACCTTTTTTATGGTTCTATGTAAAAGGCTTTTCAAGTTTTCATCCGGATCCTTTTCAGTCACTTTCTCTTCCAGGCCCAAAACCTTTTCCAAGAATCTTCTCATCCCGACCACTCCTTCTTCATCCCAGGGAACCTCGTCCTCGAATCCGCCGACAAACATTTCGTAAAGCCTCAGAACGTCGGCTCCGTATCTTTCTATAATATCGTCGGGAGAAACCATATTGCCCTTCGATTTGGACATTTTAGTCCCGTCCTCGGCCATTATTAGTCCCTGATTTTTTAAGCTCTTAAAGGGTTCTTTAGTCGAAACCACATCCAGATCATATAAAAATTTATGCCAAAATCTGGCATAAAGCAGATGCAAAACCGCATGTTCCGCTCCACCAACATATAAATCCACCGGCATAAAATATTCTTCTTTTTCGGGATCGACAAGTTGCTTGCCGTTTTCGGGATCGATGTATCTAAGATAATACCAGCATGACCCGGCCCATTGAGGCATGGTATTGGTTTCTCTTTTGGCATCCATCCCACATCGTGGACAACTGACATTCACCCACTTGTCAATTGCTGCCAAAGGCGACTCACCCGTCCCGGTCGGCTCGTATTTTTCCACTTCCGGCAGGGTAACCGGCAAATCCTCTTCCGGAACCGGAACCGTCCCGCAAAGATCACAATGAATAAGAGGAATCGGCTCACCCCAATAACGTTGCCTTGAGAAAACCCAATCTCTCAATTTGTAATTCACAGCTCTCTTCCCTTTCTCAATCTCTTCCAATTTTTCTATTATTTTCTCCTTCATCAACTCGGTAGAAAGACCGTTGAATGAGCCTGAATTTATCACCTTCCCTTCACCCGTAAAAGGAAGTTCTTCCACCTCTATTACCGGCCTTATTTTTAGCTCATATTTTTTAGCCATCTCATAATCACGTTCATCATGAGCGGGAACGGACATAACCGCTCCGTAACCGTAATATCCCAAAACATAATCAGCCACCCAAACGGGGATTTCTTCACCACTTAGCGGGTTGATGGCTTTAAGACCCTTAATCTCCACTCCGGTTTTTTCTTTGCTGAGCTCGGTTCTTTCCAAATCGGTCTTCTTCTTCGATTCCTCCACATAATTTTGAACTTCCTTTTTATTTTCAATCTTTAAATCTTCGGAAACAACTTTTTGAGTCAAATCATGCTCCGGTGCCAAAACCATGAAAGTTGCTCCAAAAACGGTATCCGGTCTGGTAGTGAAAACTCTTATTTCTTCTTCACTATTTTTAACACTAAACACTATTTCGGCTCCCTCCGAGCGACCTATCCAATTTCTTTGCATCTCCTTTATCGGCTCCGGCCAGTCCAATCCTTTCAAATCATCAAGCAACCTGTCGGCATAGTCGGTTATTTTCAAAACCCATTGCCTTACATTCTTTTTTTCAACTAAACTGTCACATCTCTCACATTCACCCTTTACAACTTCTTCATTGGCCAGCCCAGTTTTACAAGAAGGACACCAATTGATCGGTAGCTCGTCTTCATAAGCCAAGCCTTTTTTAAACATCTGTAAAAATATCCATTGAGTCCACTTAAAATAATCCGGATCGGTAGTATTTATCTCTCTTGACCAATCATATCCCAAACCGATCGACTTCAATTGTCTTTTGAACTGCTCTACATTTTTTTCAACCGTTTTTCGAGGATGGGTTCCCGTTTTTATGGCATAATTTTCAGCCGGAAGGCCGAAAGCATCCCACCCCATAGGATGTAAAACATTAAAGCCGTTCATTCTTTTGTAATGAGAAAACAGATCGGTGGCAACATATCCTCTGGGATGGCCTACGTGAAGCCCTTTTCCCGAAGGATAGGGAAACATATCAAGGCAATAGAACTTTGGTTTTTCGGAGTTCTCTTCAGCTCTGAAAACCCGGCTCTTTTCCCAAAATTCCTGCCATCTTTTTTCTTGTTTTTTGTGATCGTATTTCATGCCTGGTTTAAATTATTTATGGCTTAATTTTATCTGAATATTCGTTATTTGTCTAATAAATTAATTCATCGCTAATAAGCATTTTTCAATCCTCAAAAATAAATTGACGGATCCGGAATTCGCGATTCTTACCGGTTTTGAAAAAGAAGAAATGTTTAGAAAATTAGGTGTAAGGTCGTTAAGCAAAAAAAGCCCCTGACTTAAAGGGGTTTTTCATATTCCGAATATCTTTTTTGCATTTTCGTCGGTAATTTCTTCTACCTTTTCAAGGTTGATCCTTTTGATTTTAGCCACTTCTTTCGCCACTTCAAAAACTCCCAGCGGTGTGTTTTTACCTTTCCAACCGGGCGGGCTGAGATAAGGGCAATCGGTTTCAAGTAAAACCTTATCCAAAGGAACTTTTCTGATTACCTTCTTTAAATTCATCTTAAAGATTATTCCGTTCAAACCTATCATATATCCTTTTTCGATATACTTTTCCGCTTGCTTTAAGTTACCGGTAAAGCAATGAATCACCCCCTTATGATCGGGTATCATTTCCAAGGTCTTATCGTGAGCCTTTCTCGAATGCAATATAAGAGGCAAGTTTTCCCTTTCGGCCAAATCGATATGGCGTAAAAATATCTCTTTTTGCTTTTCAAAAGTTTTTTTCTTCTTCTTGTCCAGACCGGTTTCTCCAATTGCCACCACTCCGGGATTTTTAACTAATTTATCAAGCTCTTCAAAATGAAAATCCTCCTCCGCGTGTAAAGGATGAACTCCCACCGAAGCATACATTTTTTCATTTTCACCGGCTATTTCCACCGCTCTTTTTGCGCTTTCAAAAGTTGCACCCACATTGATAACCCCCATTCCTTTCAAATTACATTTCTTAATCAAATCTTCCCTATCTTTATCGAAATCGGAAAAATTCAAGTGAGCATGAGTATCGAACATACGATTAATAAATAATTGACTGCTTAACCCATCGACTGCTGAGCATAGCTAAAGTTTATCATGAAAAGGCTTTTTTTCAACATTAAACCGGAATGGATCCAACCCCATTTTTACACCTACGAGGTGTAAAAAAGGGGGTTTTTAAGTTAAAATTAATAGTTTTTACACCTACGAGGTGTAAAAAAGGGGGTAAAAAAAGAGCTCATCTAAAATTCAGATGAGCTTTAAAGCTTCAACGCCTTCCATCTTTTTTATTTTCAGGAGATCTTCTTTGAATCTCCTATCGGTGCTCTCTTCTCTTGGGAAGCTCTCATTAGCCTCTCTAAGCCAATCTATATAAATATTTCTGGATCTTAAGCCGCTCGGCGGATCTCCCCATGGGGGATCAAGTCTTTTGTTGCTCATCATAAAGTAAAATATCTCTCTTTTTATCTCGCCTGATGATTTTCCATTCAGATTCCGTAATATCTTCTCTACTTCCATCAGTTCTTTTTGAGTGCCGTGCTGACAATTTTTGATAGTTTTCCTGATTCTATCCAATCTTTTTAATAGCTTCTCATCGTTTATCGCCAGAACGTCGAAGTCGGTCTCGGAAGGAAAGTGCACAGGCCTGAAATACGGAATTCTGAAAACCAAATAGCCCCTTAAAACGGTGACCAGCCCGTGAAGTGTCCAATTTGAACCGACGCGGACAAGAAACGGAGCCGAAAAGTTAATGGATGGATCGCTGATCAATTTGTGAGCGGAAAAGCAAAAATTATTTCTGCTTCTTTCGTTAAAAATAATTATTCTGTCCTTTTGCTCATTCACGTGTCCTTTTGTCACAACTTCAAAGCCGGCTTCCTGAAGCAACTCATTGATCTCCCTTAGAGCTTCGGTATTGGGCTTGATAAAGAACGAAAGGCGCATTTCTCCCTCCTCCTTTCAATTATTACGGTCTTTTGAAGACCGATCGAAATCGAGCTTCAATCGGGCTTCAAACTTAAAAAAACCTCCTTTTTTTTTAGGAGGGTGATCTTCCGAAAATATTTCTATTTGTTTTTACTTTCAACGATTTCGGAAATCACCTCCCCCAATCCAAAGATACATCTCTTCCCCGGAGATAAATGTCCTACAGGTCGGTTTTTTTCCGATTAAACTTTTCATAAACCAATCTAATCTTATAACAAAAGTTTTAATTTGTCAAAAACCGAAGATATCTTAGGACCTAATTGTTTTTATTTGACAAATATAAAAAAATATATATAATATAAAGCAAGGAGGTGCTTGCTATGTACATTAAAAAAATATTTTTTCTTTGGATTATAGCGCTGACATCCTGGTTCCTATCCCTCATCGTAACGGGATTGGAATTGGGTTGGAAAACCTCAAGATTGGACTTCCAATTACAGATGATAATGACAATAATGCTATTGGGATTCACATACTGGGCAATGAACCAAAAAATGTCAGAAAAGACTATCAAAATTTTAAGTGTGGCGGCGATAGCGACATCCGCTACATATCTGACCCACTTCTTTTTTAGTGGATTTATCGCTTCCCTGATGTCCTTTACCGGAAGTTGGGGAATGCTGGTGGTCGCAGCCACAGCTATAATCATGCATAGAAAGGAGGAAAAACTAAATCAGCAGACCCCGTAATAAATTCACGGGGTCTTTTTCTTTTTCAAGACAGGCGTTTCAAGTTGCTTATATCAACTACCTGCTTTATTTTTTAACCGGGTAAGTTCCCAGAAACTTAAAGAATAGAGCCTTTTCTTTTACCTTTTCAAAAGCTTTTTTGACCATCGGATTTCTCTTGTCTCCCTCAAAATCCAAAAAGAACCTATAAACCCAGGGGTGTCCGGCAATCGGTTGTGACTCTATTCTGGTCATATTTATATCCCTTTTAGTAAATTCCTCCAAAATATTGAGCAGTGAGCCCGGCTTGTGGCCGGTTTGAAAAATAATCGAAGTTTTTTTGAGAAAATTATTTTCTTCCTTGTTTTCTCTTCTCGAAATCAAAAAATATCTGGTAAAATCAGCCTCCTCGACTTCCACTTTTCTTTCTATTATCTCCATATTAAAATTATCGGCGGCTCTTTCATTAAAAATTGCTCCGGTACTTCTGTCACCGTTATCGACAACGACCTTCAACTTTTCCATCGGATTATAAGAAGGAACAACTATTAAATTTTTATCCTTGATAAAACTTCTGGTCTGTCTTAGGGCTTCGGGTCTTATAAAAATTCTTTTTATGTCTTTCAACCTTGCTCCTTCGGCTCCTATCAGGCAATAATCAACCCTTATTTCGGTTTCTCCATAAATAAAAAGCGGTGATTTGGTAAGTAGGTTAAAGATTTCTCCTTCACTTCCCCGTAACGTATTTTCAATCGGAACCACCCCGAAATCGACTCCTCCATTTTCCAACATTTCAAATATATCCTCATAAAAATCACAAGGAATCGATTTAATTTCTTCGTCCTTAAAAAAAATGTGGGCCGCCTCTTCCCCGTAAGACCCACTTTCACCTTGAAATACCACTTTTTTTGTTTCTTTGTCCATAGTCTTTAAATTACTTTGGTTAATTATAATTTAAGATTTTTAAAACTGCAACATCCGTTCAAAAAATATTCTCTTTGAATTTCAACAAATTAAAACTTCTTGAAAAGGATCTCTTTTTCCGAATTTAAAATTAATTCTTCAATTTTTTGAGCGGTTTCGGGTAAAAAGGGATAGAGTAGTCGACTCAAACTATAACAAATATAGAGCATGTCAAAGATTACCTTGTCTTGCTCCCAAGACTCTTCCCACGGTCTTTTTTGCTCAATATATTTGTCGGTAAAATGAATTAAATCCCAAATTTCTTCCAAAGCTTTCTTTAATTCATAATCTTCCACCAAGACGGATACTTTTTTCTCCGTTTCACTTACCTTTTTCATAATTTTCCCGCTCGCTTTTCTTTCTTTATCAAATTCCAATTCTTTTTTTAAAGCCAATCCGATCGACCTGGAAACAAGATTGCCCAATCCGTCGGCCAAATCGGAATTATATACTTCTTTAAACCTGTCTTCCGTAAAGTCTCCGTCATCGGTAGTCGGTATTCGGGATAATAGATAATATCTGAGCGGGTCACAACCGAATTCATCCAAAATAGCAAAAGGGTCAATCACATTCCCTATCGATTTGGACATCTTTTTTCCTTCGGAAGTGATAAATCCGTGAACCAATATGTTTTCGGGAATATCCAATCCCGCAGAAAGAAGTATTCCTATCCAGATTACGGAATGAAATCTTAAAATGTCCTTACCTATGCAATGAATGTCGGCGGGCCAGTAGTCTTTAAAATCATCATTTTTTTCAGCATATCCCAAAGCGGACAGGTAATTGCTTAAAGCATCGACCCAAACATACATTTTTTGGTTTTCATCACCGGGAACCGGAATCCCCCACTGCAAGCTTTCCGTAGAACGAGAAACACTTATGTCTTTAAGACCCTCTTCCAAAAAAGAGAGGATTTCTTTTTTCTTTCCTTCGGGAACTATTTTTAACTTATCTTCTTCAATCAACTTCTTTATTTCATCTTCATATGAAGAAAGCTTAAAGAAGTAATTTTCTTCTTCAACTTTTTCCGGAGTTTTATCGTGATTGGGACATACTCCGCCCACCAGATCTTTTTCAGTTAAAAAAGCTTCACAGCCGACACAATAGTAACCGGTATACTTTTTTTTATACAAATCACCTGCCGCATCCATCTGTTTCCAAATTTTTTGGACCGTCGGCCAGTGCCTTTCTTTATCCGTAGTCCTGATGAAGTCATCGTTGGATATATTGAGATCGGTAATCAATCTTTTATATTCGTCGACTATTCCATCAACATAATCAGAAACTTCCATTCCTTCTTCTTCGGCCTTTCGAGCTATCTTTTGACCGTGTTCATCAGTACCGGTTAAAAACTTGGTGTCCACCCCCTTTTTTCTGTAAGCTCTGGCCAAAACGTCAGCTTGAACGAGCTCCAGAGCGAATCCTATATGTGGAGGCCCGTTGGTATAAGCTATACTGGTTGTTATATAAAATTTATCTTTTTTCATGAAATTGCAATTACAACTACTTATCTTTTAATTTTTGACAAAACCTCTCTCTTTTTCCAAAATCTCAATAATTATTTCAAAAATAAAATTAATTTTCAATTACGACCGTAAACTCTCCCTTGGTGTGCTTTTCACTCTCCAGTTTTTTTAAAACGCTACTCAAGTCTCCTCTGTAGATTCTTTCGTGCATCTTGGTCATTTCCCTACAGACAACTATCTTTTTTTTATCATCCATCTCACAAATTTCTTTGATTGTTTTGATTATTCTGTGAGGAGATTCATAAAATATTACCGGATGATCGTAACTCAAGGCCTCTTCAAAAAATTTTCTCCTCTTTTTCTTTTTCGGGGGAAACCCCAAAAAAGTAAATTTATTCATATAAAACCCCGATATTCCGGCGGCAGCGGTAACCGCTGACGGGCCCGGAACGGGACTGACACTCACCTCCATTCCGGATTCAACTATCTCTCTTATCAATTTACCCGCAGGATCAGCTATTCCCGGAGTTCCACTATCGGTTACCAGGGCCAGATCCTTTCCTTCTTTCAGCTTTTTCATTATTTGAGCGATCTTTTTCTTTCCACTGTGATGATGATAACTGATCAAGGGAGTCTCAATCTCAAAATGATGACAAAGCTTGCCGGTTACCCTGGTATCTTCACATAAAATAAAGTCAACTTTTTTTAAAGTTTCCACCATTCTTTCCGAAACGTCAGAAAGATTCCCTATCGGTGTCGCCGTTACATACAACATAGCACAAAAAATATGAGTTAAGTCAATCTTTTGCTTCTCCTCTCCATGAATTCTTTGAAAAATTCAAAAAGGATTCCCAAAAGCGGAATAGCCAGAAAAGCTCCCAAAAATCCCCAAAGAGTACCCCCCACGGTAATCGCTATAAGAACTAAAACGGGAGAAACTCCCATATATCTTTTTGAAAGCATCGGAGTAAGGGCACTGCTTTCTATAAGTTGAATTATCATAAAGGCAATCAGAGCAAAAACGGCCTTCCAGGCGCTATCGATTAAAATTACTGAGAAAAATATAACACCCGCCACAAACGGTCCTATATACGGAATAAAGTTGAAAATACCGGCTATCAAAGCAAAAAGAAGAGCATACTCAACATTGAAAAGATAAAAAGCTGTATAGGAAGTGACCCCGACAAAAATACAGGCTAAAATGCGAACAAAAAACCAATTCGTAACTTGCCTTTTGGCCTTCCTCCAAACGACCAGAGCTTGATTTTTTTCCTTTTCCGGAAATATCAATTTTATCACTCTTTCTGTTCCATCTCCTTCAAGGGATAAAAATATGGCCATCGTCAAAACAAAAAGAGTAGTGAATATCCCGCCGAAGATTATCGTCAATGCATTGAAAATATTGGTAGCTATCATTTCTCCGGACTCCTGCAGAGCGTCCACAAAAGCTTCTATACTCTCAAAAGTCCTGATTCCCGCTCCCTCCAAAAAAGGAACCATTCTATCGAAATATTCCGGTATCAGGCGTGAAAATTCCGCTATTTCATTACTAAATGCGGGAACCGCCAAATAAATTAAAAAACTTAAAATTCCAAAAATGGATGCATAAACGGTAAAAACGGCTACCGGCCTGGGTATTTTTCCTTTCTCCAAAAATTTGATACCCGGAGAAAATAGAATTGAAATTATGATTGCAAACACGAAAAGAATCAGAATTTCGCTGATTTGATAGAGAAAATAGATACTTATGACCGTGAAAGAAATTTTAAAAATCGTTCCCCACGAAATATCCAATATATCCTTGTTTTCCATATCCAAAAATTAATTTAAAAAACGATTATTAATTCTATCAAAAAAACGGATAAAAAGTAAATTAAAAATTTTCTTTTAACAGCTTTTGGAATTTTTCCTTTTCTTCAAAGGGCCCTATCATGGCCAAATTGAGATTTTCCGGCTTAAAGATTTCATCGGCAACTCTCGATATATCCTCAACGGATACCCGGTCGATTTTTTCAAAAAACTCTTCGGGGGTAAGAACCTCTTCTTCCAACAGGGATTGTCTGCCGTAATAAAAAGCCAGAGAATCCGAAGACTCCAGCCTGAGTGCGGTTATTCCCTTCATATAGTCCTTCCCCTTTTGAAGCTCTTCTTCACCGAGCTTTTCTTTTTTTAATTTTTTAAATTCTTGAAGAATCGCTTTTATTCCCTTAACTACTTTTTTATTGTCCAAGCCGGCTCTGGAAAAAAGATAGCCCGTGTCCGGATTGGTTGCGGAGGCAGCCTGAATATAATAAGCCAGCCCCAGATTCTCTCTTACTTCGGTAAAAAGGCGAGAGCTCATCATTCCGCCCAAGACGGTCGCCATCACTTCCTGAGTATATCTGTCCGGGCTTAGATCATTAAAAGCTCTAACTCCCAGACAAATATGGCTTTGATCCGTTTCTCTTTTTAAAAGATTAACTTCCGGCTCTTCTTGAGCTTCGACAACTTTCGGTTTTTTCTTGGGCTCTCTTTTTCTCAGTTCGGAGAAATAATTTTCAGCTTTTTTTCTTCCCTCTCCATGACTTATTGCTCCCGATAATACTATCAAAGTATTTTCTGCAGAATACTGTCTTTCCATATAGCTTTCCAAATCTTTTTTCGTAATTCCGGAAACGCTCTCTTTGCTACCGGCGGTATCCCATCCGGCCGGCTGATCCCCGTAAAGAAGCCTTTGCCACAAAACTTGTGCGTATGTCATCGGGTTGTCGTATCTCATATTGATTTCTTCGGAAATGACATCTTTTTCCTTTTCTATCTCTTTTTCCGGCAACAGGGAATTCAGATATATGTCGGCCACCCAATCCAAGGCGAGATCAGCTTTTTCGCTCGCTACCTTGGCATAATAACCGGTAAAGTCATCGGAAGTAAAAGCATTGTAGGATCCCCCTATCTTGTCCAAAGTTTCAGCAATTTTCAATGGAGAAGGTCTTTTTTTCGTTCCTTTGAATAGCATATGTTCCAGAAAATGAGAAATGCCCATCGTCTCTTTCGTTTCATATTTTGATCCCGTCTTAACCAGTACCAAAACTACGACCGCTTCGGTTCCTTTTTTGGGGACGGTTATCACTTCGGCTCCATTTTTCAGTTTGATCTTCTTATAGTCATTCATCTTTGTTTTTCTTTTAATTTTGCTTTCGATAAGTATAACAAAAAAAATCTTTAATTAAACACCTTGACTTAAATTATTTTAAAAAATATAATTTTTCAAAATAGACGACTGAAAACCAAATTTATAACTCTTTTTTAAAAATCTTTAAACAAAAATAGAAATAGACCGATGTCATTCTATCCGGAATATTCTTGGCCCATAATAAGAGCGATATTGCTGATTTCTTCCATTAGTTTGGTTGCGGCTGTCGGAATTTTGTTTGTTGATCTCTTCAAAAAATCGGGTAAACGGGAACTGGTTTTGCTTTCACTGATTTCAGTCGGTTCTCTGGTGGTGCGTCTGCGGCACGGACTTTTCGGTGTCTGGAGAGCCGAAGCTCATCATATCTACATTATCTCCAATATCAGAGATAATTTTTTAAATGGAAGCTTTTTTCGTGTAAATCATTGGTACAACGCCTCGGGAGGTCTTCATGAATTCATCTATAATTTTTTCCTTCAGTTTTTTTCGGAATTCAGTGTTTATCATATTTATTATGTCAGTGTTGCCATAAACGTCTTAATCGGGATAATCGTTTATATTTTAGCACTGCAACTGTTTCAAAGAAAAGATATTGCTTTTACCTCTCTTCTAATCTATACCTTCACTCCGATACTGATAAGAATAAGTGCGAGTGCAACTATTTTTATAACAAATGCCTTGACAATTCCTCTTTTTGCCGCTTTCGCAATTTATTGTTGGAGAGAGAAAAACTTTTCAACAATTAATTCTCTTATTCTTTTCGGATTGTTTTGTGCAAATATGACGGGTAGAAAAGAGATTATGGCCATGTTCATGGGAACCTCCTTTTTATTTCTTTTGATTTTACTAATAAAAGACGGGGAACTGAGAACTATTTTCATTGAAAATAATAAGCCGAAATTAATCATATTGGGAAGTCTTTTGGTGTCGGCATTCTATATCATATATTCGGTAATCCCCCATGCCGGGCGGGAAATCGGATACAGAATCGGGTGGTTTTATCCGGAAAATATATCGGTGCATCTTAATTTTTTCAGATCCTTCTCGGAAGAGTTAACTACCTCGGCACCATTTTTTCGATATACTTTTAGCCCTCTCTACTTTTTTATTCTTTTGAATTTGACCGGAATAATTTTAATACTGACTAAAAAATGGAAGTTGCTTTTTTTGAATTTCATGACCGTAATTTTTCTGATTTTAGTAGCTAATATGCATGTTTCCGATTTTAGAAGAGTCTACCCGTTTCTTATCTTCGTCATACCTCAAATGGCTTTTTCCTTTTATTTCATTTTGGAAAAAATGAAATTGAAAAGAAGGTATATCTTAATTTTATCCGTGCTTATAATAATCCCTTCCACTTATCAAAATTCCTATTTTTTAGAAGCTGAAATTTCACGAAAAGTGGAGCAAGATCTTATTATCGATTTGATGGAAAATCACATTCCGGAAGGCAGCCTGATTCTTACGGCTCACGACATAGAGCCTCATCATTCACCCTTTGACCGGCACAGAGAAGGGTACAGATACCATCAATCCGGGACTAAATTTTACAATTATCTGATTCCCGCCGACAAAAATATAGATATTATGGACTTTTACTTGGAGTACGACCCGGAAGCGATACTGGAATATGAAAATATATTCTTCTACAAAAGCCTCTACAACCATCACGGATCTTGGAAAAAATATAAAGGTGGATCTCCAAGAAATCCGGATAAATTAGCGCCTTTTGAAGCTACTGCAAAATTTGAAGAAGCTCACACCCTGGATCCCGTAAAAACCAAGGTGGTGACCAACAGAACCTACAACATGTTTACCAGAGAAGAATTTTTAAAAGGTGCCAATCTTACAATTCATGCCAAGGGTGATCTGGAGATAGGGCTTTACAAAATGGATCCGGAAGAGATTGCTAATATTGATTTTGACTATTAATCAAGCTTATTATGGACTTATTGATTGAGCAAATAATGCAATTTTTTATAATTCAGCGGATAATCGACTCTCCGATAGGAGAGAATATGGAGCACATAAACAGTATCATAATTTTGCTTTCCTTCGTAGCAATTTTGGCGGGAATTATCATTCTCATCAATTATTTGCTGAAACGCTTAAATAGAGGGGAGTTTTTTTTATTGATTTTCATTACTCTTTCCTCTTTTTTTATGAGAGTCGGTTACGGACTTTTCGGCCCTATCCGTCAGCATGATCATTCCGTTCAACTTTTGATAAACTTGAAGAGAAACTTTTTGAGCGGAAACCTTCTTTTTGAGCTTGATAGATACCCCGGCTCCGGGGGCCTTTTTGAGTTTATCTACAACATTCCCGTTCGTATTTTTTCCGAATTCAATGTTTATACGGTCTATTATACGAGCGTTTTCGTTCATCTTTTAATCGGGCTGATGGTCTTTCTTTTAGCCTTGAATCTGTTTCGAAAAAAAGAAGTTGCCTTCATTTCTCTTCTAATTTTTTCTTTTCTCCCCATATTAATAATATTCAGCGCTACGGAAACGATATTTATCATAAATGCTTTAACTATCTCCCTTTTCATCAATTTTGGCTTTTATTTCTTTAAAAAAGAAAAGAGGAATGTTTTTGATTATTTGATTTTCTTGGGCCTTTTTTCTTCAAATTTAGTGGGTAGAAGAGAGTTTTTACCGGCCTTTAGCGGCTCATTATTTTTTTTACTCGTTCTACTTTTAATTGCAAAAAAGCCGATAAGGAACCATTTTCTTGAAGATAAAAAGCTGCAAGTTTTTACGATTTTATCTCTTTTCATAGCTGCTTTTTATTGGATTTTTTACGCTCTTCCGGAAATTGCTCGAGAAATAACCATTCGCACCGGCAGTTTTGAGCATTTTAATTTTCACTTGAATTCTTTAAATTATTTTGATACCGACACCCAATCTTCGGCCCAATATTTGAAATCATTTTTTAGCCCGGCTTATTTTTTCATAATGCTGATGCTTACCCCTTTAATCCTCTTTTTTAAAAAGAGATGGTGGCTCATAATTATCAATGGCTTGTTTTTATTTTTATTTCTTCTTCTGGCTAATGCCAATATAGGAGATTTCCGAATGGAAATGCCCTTTATGACGGTTTTAATTCCCCAAGTCGCTTTTACTTTTTACTTTATTTTAAGCAAGATAAAGCTCTCGACAAGATCGATTTTAATTTTTTGCACAATCGTAATCGTATTGTCCACGGCTCAAAACGGATACTTTTTAACCGCTGAAAACGGAAGAAAAATAGAACAGGATTTTTTGATGGAAATTTTGGAAGAGATGCCGGAAAACAGCCTAATTTTAACCGTGCATGAAAAAAAATACGAAGAGAGTAAATTTTCAAGAATAAGACGCGGTTACCAGTACAACCAACATGGCATGGAATTTAACACTCACCTTCTTCCCGTAGACAAAAAGATAGATGTTATGGATATATATCTGGAATACGATCCGGAAATGCTGCCCGTACTGATGGAGAAGTATGACAACGTCTTTTATTACAGAAGCCTGTACGGCTACCATGAAAAGATAGATATGGACTATAATCCGCAAAATCCGGATAAATTAAAACCTTTCGAAGCCACTATGAAATTCGAAAACCAACACAACCTGAAACCGATACGAGAAACTATGGCAATCAACAGATTGCACAACTTCCGTAAGCAAAAAGAGTTCGAAAGAGGATTCAATTACGACATATTCGCTGAAGGAGAATTGCTTATAGGTCTTTACCGAATTATTCCGTAAAGATTGATTAAAGATTTTTGTAGACGTTTTCCAGCCAATACTGAAAAACAAACAGAGTCCATATCAATTTATAATTGTTCGCTTTTTTCTCAAAATGAGCACTCAATATTTTTTCAACTTCGAGGTGATTAAAAAAATCGCTTTTTTTCATCTTTTCGGAAGATAAATGCTCCAAAATCAATGGCTTGAATTCTTTGTCGATCCAATAAGCTATAGGAACTCCGAAGCCTTTTTTGTTAGCCTTGGCCATTCTTCCGGGTAATCTGTCAGCCATTAAATTTTCAAGCAAAAATTTCCCTTTCAATCTTTTCATCTTGTACTCAGCCGGCAAGCAAGAGGTAAAATCAATTATCGCATCATCCAAAAACGGAAGCCGAACTTCAACGGAATTATACATTCCCGATCTATCCGTTTTGGGGCAAACGGTCTCCGGTAAATAAGTTTTTAAATAATCATAAATTATCAGATTAATCTTTTCCGGATTTTCTTCTCCACCGTATTTTTCAATTGACGAAAAATCATCTTCTATTTTAATTTTTTTTAGAAGATTTTTTTTCATTAATCTTTTGCGCTGCTTTCTATTGAAAGATCCGCACCAGTAATGATGCCTTTTTATCGGATCGGGATCGGCCCCATCTATGAATTTCTTAATTTTAAAATCAAGACTGAAATATTTTCGGGAAGTCGGCAACAAGTCAACCATTCGGGGAAAGATATTTTCTCTAAAAAAATTCGGGAATTTAAGGTAGAATTCGACAATTTTCTCGGCAGTGAGTGTTCCATACCCGCACATCAACTCATCAATACCGTTACCCTCAAGGCAAACTTTAAACTTACTTTTGGCTTTAAGCGATAAAAAATAAGAAGGTATTAATGTCATGTTGGATTGAGGCTCGTCCAGCAATTCATAAATATCATCAAATGACTTTATAACTTTTTCGGGCGTAATTGATATTTTTTGATTTTTTATATCAAAATACTCCGCAATACGAGTCGCCCTACCGGCCTCATTAAAACTTTCCTCTTCAAATTCAGCTGTTAGGGTTTCAAAATTTCTGCCTAATTTTTTACAATAATAAACAAGAGTACTGCTATCTATTCCTCCACTTAAAAAAATACCGAACTTGCCGGAGGGAGAAACCGTGTCGATACTCTTTTCCAGGACGTCATCGAACCTTTTTAAGATTTCTTTTTTTGAATATTCTTTATAAGTATCGTTAAAAGAATAATCCCAATACTTTTTCTCCGTAATGTTTCCTTTTTGATAAGAAAGATAGCTTCCGGCGGTCAATTTTCTCAAACCCTTAATTATCGTATCCGGAGCGGGAACATACTCATAAAGTAGATACTTGTTGAATGCACTTAAGTCGATCTCTTTTTTGAAAGAAGGGTGTTGTGCTACCCCTTTTAGTTCTGAAGAAAAAATAAGTGTCCCGTCGAAAACTCCCCAATAAAGCGACTTTTGTCCGGTTTTGTCTCTTGCCAAAAAAAGTTTCTTTTTTTCTTTATCATAGAGAGCCAGAGAAAACATTCCCCGGATCATCTTTAAAAAATCAATTCCGTACTCCTCATAAAGATGAACTATCACTTCCGTATCCGTATCGGTCTTAAAATCATGGCCATCGAGTTTTCTTTTCAATTTTTTATAATTGTAGATTTCTCCGTTACAGGCGAGAATAACATTTTTATTCTCGTTAGCAATTATCGAAGAATAATCCGACCCGACTATAGCCAGCCTGTTTTGAGCTATTCCGACATCTCTGTCTTTGTAAAAATAAACTCCATCCGGTCCTCTGTAATCGATCTCTCCGACCATGTCGGCTAAACTTTTTTTGCTTCCTTTTCCAAAATAACCGGCTATCCCACACATAAAAATAACTTGATTGGTATCGCTTTAATTAATCTTTTTCTCGCTCACTTTACTTTTTACAATAACCAAAATCAGCAACTTAATCAATAACTTTTAACTCGATAAGTCTTTTTGTAACGGTTTTATAAGCAACATCGGTTGTAATCAAATAAAAATAATTTTATAATTCGCAAAATGGAATTAATGTATGCAAGCCTCGGATAATTAATAATCTTCAATATTATCACTGTAAAAATTAAAATCAATTTATGAAAAAGGGGGAAAGTAATATGGCAGAAAAAAGACTGTTCTCCGTCGTTATACCCGCATACAACGAAGAAGATGCCATAGGTGGGTTGATGGATGAAATTAAAGAAGTTTTCTCCGAATGGGGCGAAGAGCTGGAGCTCATAATTGTTGATGACGGCTCTGAAGATTCAACACGGGAAGAAGTTAAAAAGAGAGAAAGATCTACATTAATTATTTTGGATAAAAACCACGGTCAATCCACGGCACTTGACGCCGGAATCAATTATGCCTCCGGAGATTACATAATAACGATAGACGGTGACGGACAAAATGATCCGAATGAAATACCGCGAATGTTTGCCAAATTGAAAGATGAAAATTTAGATGCCGTCTGCGGATGGAGAAAAAACAGAAAAGATAAAAAAAGTAAGGTGATATTCGCCTTAATAGCTTCCAAATTGAGAAATATAATACTGAAAGATAAAACAAAAGACAGTGGATGCACTTTGAAAATATTTAAAAAATCGGCATTGAAAGGTATTAATCTATTCGACGGATTGCATCGATTCATCCCCGCACTACTAATCATTAAGGGAAAAAATATCGGAGAAATCGAAACCAAACATCGTCCCAGAACCACCGGAAAAACGAAATATAATGTCTTTAAATATATTCCGGGCATGATGGGTTTTATAACCGTTTGGAAAATAAAAACAGCGGAAAAAAAATTGTTTACTATCAAGGCTTTCATTTTCTCCGCGACAATTTTGATTTTTTCAGTTATTTTTTTGTACTATCAGAATTCAATAATCATATATCTCTTAATTCTTTTTTCGGTCAGCTTGCTTGTTCTTGAAGTAATTACCGAATTCAATAAAAAAAGATACTATACTTATTCACCGGAATATGAAATAGAAGAGATAATTAAAAATTAAAAACCGCCCCCGAAGAGGCGGTTTTTTATTTGCTGAACTCTTTCAAGATCTTCAAGCTTTTTTTCCCAACTTGCCGAATTCTTCTCCTTCCATAAATCGTCGCACCACCTTTTTCAACTCTTTTTCGCTCACTCTTATTTGCTCCATGCTGTCTCTTTCCCTAACCGTAACGGAGTCATCTTCAAGGCTGTCAAAATCAACCGTTACACAAAGAGGTGTGCCGACCTCGTCCTGCCTTCTGTATCTTTTTCCTATCGATCCCGTTTCATCGTAAACGGCATCAAATTCTTTTTTTATTTCCTCAAAGATTAGTTTGGCTTTTTTCGTGAGCTTCTTTTTGTTTTTCAGAAGAGGAAACACGGCAACTTTAGTCGGAGACAGCTTGGGATCGAGCTTTAAAACCACTTCTTTCGATTCCGCATCATTACTTCGTCCACTTTCCAGCTCCTCATAAGAATCAACCAAAAAAGCTAAAAATGACCTTTCTACACCTATGGAAGTTTCTATCACCCACGGATAATCACCATCCACCATTAAATCTTCATCGCTGTGCTTTGAGTGGTTCGAAAGATCCCAGTCTCCCCGATTATGAATTCCTTCTATCTCTCCCCATCCGAAGGGGAACTTGTATTCGATATCCACTTGCCTGCGAGCGTAGTGAGCTCTTTCGTCTTCACCGATTTCATTTTTTCTTATCTTTTCCATATCAATTCCCATTTTTTCATACCACTCAAGTCTCTGCTTCAGCCAGAACTCAAAAAATTCATCGGCCTCTTTCTTATTGCAAAACCATTGCATCTCCATTTGTTCAAACTCTCTCATCCTGAAGATGAAGTTTCCGGGAGTAATCTCGTTTCTGAAGGATTTACCGATTTGAGCGATGCCGAAAGGCAAATCAACTCTCATCGAATCCATGACGTTTTTAAAATTAACGAATATTCCCTGACATGTTTCAGCTCTGAGGTAAGCGGTAGTTGCATCATCTTCAACCGGGCCGACAAAAGTTTTCATCATCAAATTAAAATCTCTGGGTTCCATCAGATCTCCTCCGCAATCCGGGCATTTTTCGGTACTCTTTCCGTCCTCCTCCAGATCCTTGAATCTTTTATGGCAATCTTTGCATTCACTGAGCTTGTCGGCAAAACCCTTGGAAAGATGTCCCGAAGCCTGCCAGATTTTCGGATTCATTATTATTGAAGAATCCAAACCGACCACGTCATCCTGACATCTCGTCATCTCTTTCCACCACTCGTTTTTCAGGTTGTTTTTCAAAGCTACACCGCGCGGACCGAAGTCATAAGTGGAACTGAATCCACCATAAATCAGAGATGACGGATAAACAAAACCCTTGCGCTTCGTTAGAGCGGTTATTTTTTTAATTGACTTTTTCATAATTTGATAATTTTAGTTCTTGTTAATTATTCTCATCTTCATCCGGATCATCCTCATCGTCTTCCTCTTGATTTTCTTCTTCAAATTCAATTTCTTCAACTTCATCATCAATCCCTATTTCGAAAATTCCCAATAAGTCTCCGTGCAGTAATGATCCCGACTCCTTTTCCAGCTCCCTATCGGTCCATGTATCCGTTCCTCTAATTACCGCTTCGGAGATAAGTTCCGTGTCTCCTTCGACGGAAAAGTCGGGGGTGAATTCCACTTGAAAATTAGCTTTCGGAGCACTCCGTGAGATTCCCGTTCCTCTTTCCAGACTTTCCAGCTTCCAAATGATTTCTCCGGTTTCCGAATCGAATTCAAATTCGGTTTCCTCGGGATAGTCACTATTTATAATCGTTGCCCCTTCGGGGAGCTCGGCATTAACTTCCACATCTTCAACATCATTGAAAGAGCTTCCGACTTCCCAAGAAATTGTATAAGTTGAGGTCTGGTTCATATTCAAGGGCAAAGGCCCGGAAGACCTGAACGGATCATCTTCACCCATAAAGTTCTGCATGATTTCCAAATCCGTATTCACTTTGGTTTGAATTGTTCTTCTTGCTTGGTTCATCTCCGCTGAAATCCTGATTTCGGGATTGTATCCCAAATCATCTTCCTTGATTCCCATCATAAAAGAAACCTTTTCCTCTTCTTCCGGACCCAATCTTCTCAGCTGAGATGTAGAAGAATGATTCCAAATTATGGTATCTCCTCTAAGCATGCCCTGCATCGTCTCCAGTCGCTCCTCATCAATCATATCCGTATCCAAATCTACTCTTAAAAATAAATTTTCAATCGTTTCTTCTCCCAAATTTTTAAAATAGATATCATAAAGAAGATCGTCTCCGGGATCGGCTACGTAATCCGGATCATCGTTGACAACCACGTCCATGAAAAATTCTCTACTGGGTATTAATATTCTATCTTCAACTCTTTTAATCGGTATGAAACGATCTCTTCTCCAAACACCGAGTTCGGCTTGAAAACCTCTGGTATCACCCGGTTCCCCTTCCAATATTCCGGAAACGGTGACGCCCGTTCCGTTCCTGCTCCCCAAGCTCTCTATTTCCCATTCATTATCTTCTATTCCTTCCGGACTACTGGAAATAAATTCGAATCCGGACGGATAAGTGGCTCTCAGTCCCAAATCACCTATGTCATAATCCAAATCGGAAAAAATATAGAGACCGAAAGAAAAATCCTGGCCAGCCTCAACTCTGTCAGGAAAGGATCCGTCAAAAGAATCACCACTAACAAATTCCAAAGTCAAAGGAACCTCGGTAATTATTCCCGTGTGACTTCTTGAAATTTCATAATTTGCGGACAAATTTTGCGGAGAATAGCTGAACCAAGCCGAAGCTTCTACGGCATCTCCTTTTTCACCAAAAGCTCGAGCGCTGAAATCGATAATTTCTTCTTGTCCCGGATTTATATCGGGCAATTCTTTTCTTTTCCTGAAATTATCACTTCCTTCAATAATTTCATCCTCTTCTCTTTCAAGGGGAACGGAGGTCTCCGGATATTCAAAAATTACGGAAACGTTTTCCAAACGAATGTCACTATTGTTTCTGTAGCGGACTCTGTATTCCATCTCTTCACCCACACTGACTTCTTCCGGGCCTATTATTTCGAGTCTGAGATCGGATTCATCAAAGCTTGTCCGGTCGAAATAAAAGAAAGCTACAGCTACGGCAACAAAAGCCGATAAAAAAATAAAGAATGCTGTCTTTTTTAAAATATTTCTCATGTTTTCTGGTCTCTGATTGTTATTTTGTTATTTTCTATCTTTTATTCTAACAGACCCGACTACTGACTTCAAGACATGCCCGAGGGAAGGAGAGTTATATAATTTTTTAAAACTTGACCCATTTCAGAAAACTCGAGCTCTTCTTTTAAAAAGTTTTCAAACTTTTTCTCCGAAATCGCTTTTAAAAATATTCTATCTTCTTCTTTCATCTTTACCTGCAACGGATCTTTTATTTTTTGAGCACAGAGCCGACAAACCAGCCCCCCTTCCCGCGGACTGAAAGCCGTCGTTTTTCTCTTTTTATCGACTACGCACTCTCCGACCTCCGGCTTGTATCCCAAAATTTCCAAAAATTTAAAAGCGAAATAATAATAAAACCTTCTGATTCTCTTCTTTTTTAAGGACGGATTGCTTCCGAATGAGTAATCCTCAAGAAGAAAAAAGCTCCGTTCGATAAACTGCCAAAGAATATCATCTTTCTCCTCTTCGGTTAAAAAAGATCCGATTAAAGAAGTCATCCTGAAAGCGACGGACAGCTTGCTCAAATCATTTCTTATCTCCGGAAAACTGCTGATCAGCTCCACATCGGTTAAAATGTTGTAATGGCGACCCCTAACGAATTCTATATTGGAGAAACAAAAAAGTCTCGATCCCGAACTCAGCTTGGATTTTATCTTTCTTATCGATTTACCGGTTAGTCCTATTTTACCGAAGTCCTCGGTGTAGGCGATCAGATACTCGTCAGCTTCAAACTTTTTAATCTTCTTGATAAAAATTCCTTTTGTTCTGTAACGGGTAAACATTTTCAGCCGAAATTTATACCTTTTCCAATCCCAAAATCAACTTTCGATCGTCAATTTCAATTTCCTTGGTCCATTCGGGGTGATCTTTTCCCATCTCTTCTATTTTTTCAGCGGAAGTTTCTTTCTTGAAGTATTTCTCATTTTCACTGAAGAAATCTTTGAAATCTCCCCTGTAGTAAAGCTTTATTTTGTCATCGGGAGTAAGTCCCGCTTTTTTTCTCAAGTGCTGACCCCGACGAACCGTTTCTCTGGCCATTCCTTCTTTTTTCAATTCGGAATCAATCTCGGTAATCAATTCAAACCTCTTTCCTGAAACGACCTCTTTAACATTGATCTCCTTTTTCAATATATCGGCTATATGCTTGTCCAATTTTTCCGTTACTATCAGCTTTGAGAGGGGTTGTCTGACCTTTATTCCCGCTTCCGCTCTCTTGGAAAGCGCCTTCTGAGCCAAGTCTCTCGCCGTCTCCATCTTTTTTTCCAACTCTTCGTCCAAATACTTTTCTTCCGGCTCGGGATAATCCGCCAAGTGTACCGATTCTTTTCCGGTAAGCTCTTTGAAGAGCTTGTCGGCAATGAAAGGAGAGTACGGAGCCATCATTTTGGCTATTTTGACCAAACAATAATGAAATGTCTTTGCGAACTCCTCCTTTTCCTTCTTCGATTCCGGCTTTTGCAGGTTTCTTCTCGACCTTCTGATATACCAATTCGATAAATCGTCTATCAGCTCTTCAATCAAACGGGAAGATTGGGTTAACTTATAATCATCCATTTCTTCTATAATCAGTTTGTTAACACGATTGACTTTTGACAAGATCCACTTATTCAGCGAATTTCGGACCTCAAGCTTGTCGGTTAATTCATCTTTTTCAACATAAGTATTGAAAAAACGATAACTGTGCCACAAAGTGGAAATAACTTTTCTGTTTGTCTCTTTGACTCTTTCTTCTGAAAATCGATAGTCCTCTCCAACCTTGGTGGAAGAAAGTAAGAAGAAGCGCAGGGAATCGGCTCCGTAATTATCGAATATATGATCCATCTCCGGATAATTTCTGAGTCTTTTGGAGAGCTTTTTCCCCGTCTCATCCAATAAAAGTCCGTTGGCAATCACGTTTTTGTAAGCCGGATTTCCCTCTCCCAGCCCCACATCTTCAAGGGTAAGTGCCGTCGCTAAAACATGTAAAGTGTAAAACCAGCCCCTGGTTTGATCCATTCCTTCAGCTATGAAGTCGGCCGGAAAAGCTTCTTCCGTCTTTTCCTTGTCCTCGAAGGGGTAATGTCTTTGCGCGTACGGCATCGATCCGGACTCGAACCAGCAATCAAAAACTTCTTCCACTCTCTTCATCTCTTCTCCGCACTCACAATCAAAAACGACCTCGTCTATGTGGGGGCGGTGCAAATCTTCAGGTTCGTCTTCCAATTCTTCCACGCTTCCTACGACTTTGACCCGATCACAATCTTCACACTCCCAAACCGGAATCGGAGCCCCCCAAAATCTGTTCCTGGAAACCGACCAGTCTTTGGCCCCCTCCAGCCAGTTTCCGAATCTTCCGTCTTTCAGGTGTTCCGGAACCCAATGAATTTTTTTATTATTTTCTATCAGCTCATCCTTAAAGGAAGTTACCTTCACATACCAGCTTTCAAAAGCGTAATAAAGCAAAGGAGTGTCGCATCGCCAACAAAATGGGTAGCTGTGATTATAATCCTCTTTTTTATACAGAAGATCTCTTTCTTCCAGGTCCTCTAAAATTTTATTATCAGCCTTTTTTACGAACATCTCTTTGAAATCTCCGGCATATTCATTGAATTTTCCTTCCTCATCCACCAGATGGAAGAAGGGGAGGTTTTTCTCCTTTCCCAATTGAAAATCATCTTCTCCGTACATTACCGCCGTATGAACTATGCCCGTTCCTTCTTCCAAAGTAACAAAATCCGCCGAATAAACCTTGAATGAATTTTCAATTCCCTCCGGTTTCGCTTTTTTCATATGGTCGTAAGGTGGTTCGTATTCCAAGCCGATTAAATCTTTCCCTTTCAGCTTTTCTTCAATCTTAAAATCCTCTTCCAAAATTTCCAGTCTCTTTTCCGCCAAAATCAATTTTTCATTTTTCACCTTTACGAGCACATAATCAAATTCCTCATCAACAACCAACGCTACATTTCCGGGTAAAGTCCACGGAGTAGTCGTCCAAGCCAAAAGATGAGCTCCTTTCAGTTTGCCGATCCTCACCTTCATTTTTACAAAAACGGAAGGATCGGTCGTCATCTCGTATCCCTGATTGACCTCAAAGTTGGAAATCGGAGTTCCACACCGGGGACAATAGGGAGAAATCCTGTAATCCTTGTAAATTAATTTTTTATCCCATAGCTTCTTAAAAACCCACCAGACCGACTCGGTATATTCTTTGTCCATCGTTGAATAGTCATTTTCATAATCGGCCCATCTACCGACACGAGTAAGAGCCTCCTTAAAATCATCAACGCATCTGAAAACGGAGTCCTTGCATTTTTTATTGAACTTTTCAATTCCCACCTCCTCTTCAATCTCTCTCTTACTGTTTACGTCGATCTCTTTTTCAATCAAATTCTCAACCGGAAGTCCGTGGCAGTCCCATCCGACTCTTCTCGGCACCTTGTATCCTCTCATCGTCTTGTACCTGAGAACACTGTCCTTTATCGTGCTTGCCAGAATATGCCCGTAATGCGGCTTCCCGGTAGCGAAAGGGGGTCCGTCATAAAAACTGAAAAGATCGGCATCTTGCCTGATTTCCAGAGTTTTTTCGAATATATCTTCCTTGTTCCAAAAATCCAATATCTCTTCTTCCATTTTTGAAAAATCCATACTATTTTAACGGGTTAATTTCTTAATATTTTTAAATTTTTAACCTTTAATTTAATCTTCTGAGCTCGGCGGGTTTTATAAATTTCTTTTTTTCTCTTTTTATATCCATCAGCTTCTCTTTACTTATTCCCTTGACACATCCTTCCAAAATCCATAACGGATCTCCGTGACTGACAATCAAAATCGTTCCGTTCTCTTCTTTTTCAATGTTGACCAAAACTTTTTTCATTCTCTCTTCAACCTCCCGCCAGCTCTCACCTTCTTCCGGTCTCTTATCATATCTCTCTTTTTTTATCGGAAATTTATCATAAAAATCTTTCTTTTTTTCTTCATGCCAGACACCCAAATCCATATCTCTAAGCATTTCGTCAAAAACTATTTCTACGTTTCTCAGCTTTGATTTTACCAACTCGGCCGTCTGTTTTGTTCTTAAAAAATCGGATGAATATATTTTATCAATTCCCAAAGCCTTAATCTTTTCCGCCGTCTTTAAAACCTTTTTTCTTCCTTTTTCGGACAACGGAATCTTATCGGTGCAATCCCGAGGATAAATCTCCTCGGTTTTTTCCGACTGGTATTCGGTATCACCGTGTCGTAAGATGTAATAGCTATTTTTTAGATTCATAAAAGATTTACATTCTTTCCGGCAAATCAATCCCTAAAATGGATAAAGATTTTTTCAGAACTTCAAAGCCGGCTTTCGTAATCGATAATCGTTGTATCTTTTCTTCTTCCGTACCCGCCTCCAATATCGGTTTTTCGGCGTAAAAGGCGTTGAATTTTTTCGCCACCCGATAACTGAAATTGGCAATGCTCGAAGGTGTAAAATTTTTCTCCGCCGTCTCCATAACCTCATCAAACAGAATAATCTCTTTCAATACCGCTTTTTCCGGGTCGGAGAGTTTATTAATTTCCAATTTAAACTTTTCATCGTGCTTATCCAAAACGCTTTTCGCTCTCAAGGCAGTGTATTGTAAATAAGGGCCGGAGTTCCCCTTCAAAGAAAAAGCTTTTTCCCAGTCAAAGACTATATCTTTTTTATAGTGTTTTTTAAGATCGGCGTATTTGACCGCTCCGACTCCCACCTTCTCGGCAATCTTTTTTTTCTCTTTTTCGGTAATTTCACCGGTCGTCTCCGACTCATCTATTATTTTTTCGGCTCTCTTCATGGCTTCATTTAAAACATCTTCCAAATGAATTGTTTTCCCCTTTCTGGTCGACATCGCCCCGTCCTTCAATCGATACATTCCGTGGGCGACGTGCATGAAGTCGCTTTCACTTTTCCAGCCCAGCATCTCTACGGTTTTAAAAAGCTGTCTCATATGTAGCTTCTGATCGGCGCCTATTTCATATATGAAAAGCTCCGGATCCCAGCGATCAACTCTGTACTTTACGGTAGCCAAATCCCGGGTAAAATAAGTGGTTCCGCCGTCCGATTTTAAAAGCATCGCCGGCGGAATCTCGTCTCCAAAATCAACAATCAGGGCTCCTTTCGACTCTTTGGCCACTCCTTTTTCTTTGGCCTCCTCAATTACCGCCTCCATCTTGTCCTGATAAAAACTTTCCCCGATATGATGATCGATTTCAACATTTAAAAGATCGTATATCTTTTCAAACTCCCGCATACTTTTTTCCACGCAAATCTCCCAAATTTGGGTAGCTTCCGGATCCCCGTCTTCAAGTTTTTTGAACCACCGCTTTCCCTCCTCTTCCATCTCCGGATTTTTTTCCGCCCTTTTATGAAAGTCAACGTAAAGCTTTTCCAAATCTTTGACCGAAAGCTCTTTGGGATTCAAATCTTTTTCTTTTATTTGATATAAAAGTTTTCCGTATTGGGTTCCCCAATCTCCCAAGTGATTTATTCCCACGCAATTCCATCCGGAATATTCATATATGTTATAGATAGCTTGTCCTACTATGGTAGAGCGAAGATGGCCGATACCGAACGACTTGGCGATGTTGGGGGAAGAGTAATCCAAAACCATCGTTTTTTCCCTTTTTTCGGTTTCGAATTTCAAGACCTTTTTAACCATTTTTTCAAGAGCCGAGTCGGTAAGACGGAAATTCAAAAAACCGTTTTTGCTTTCACAAATAAAAAGATCATTTTTAATGTCCTTGGCAACTTCCGAGGCGATTTCCTTCGGGGATTTTCCCACTTCCCCGGCCAGCCTAAAACAGATATTGGCGGAATAATCTCCGTGACTTTTATCCGCAGGTATCTCCAAATCCAAATCTTCAAGACTTACGGATATGTCATAAATCCGCTCCAAAGAATCTTTTATTTTTTCTTTAATTTCTCTTTTTATCATGCGTCCATTATAACACAAAATAAGATAATTTGAATGTTAAAAACGAGAAAATCCACTAAAAGTGGATTTAATCGGTAATCCGTAATTGGAAATCTTTAAACAAAACCCGCCGACTGGCGGCCTTCCTACTCGTCATCCTGAACCCACCCCGCTCGTCATCCTGAGCGGAGCGAAGCGTCTCCTCTTCCCCCGTCATCCTGAGGCGCCAGCCGAAGGATCTCTTTGTTCCGCCGTCTTTCCAAGAGATTCTTCCTGCCTGCCGGCAGGCAGGCACTGCGCCACGCTTGCTCAGAATGACTATTGTTTTTACAAACAAAAAAATCGCCGCGAGGCAGGTTGTTTATGATTTTCATTTTTTAGCCTTAAATGAAGATGCTCTTTTCAAAGAAGCTCTCGCTCTACCTTGGAAGCAAAGATACCCTCTTTGAAGAGCTCTCGGAGGCGGTTCGGCACGAGCTTTCCTTTTCATAAGCGAAGATACCCTCTTTGAGAGGGCTCTCGCAGGAATTTCAGCATGGTTTTTCGACTTTGTCGGAAATGAAATTCCGAGAGCGTAAGGCCCGAATCACCGCTGGGTGATTCGAGGTGTGGTCTCTCAAAAGAGGATATCGAGCACAATTAATTGCTCTCTTTTTGAACCTTCCCCGACTCCACGGGCAAGGCTCAAAAAATCGGGCGGCCGGCGGCGGGTCGACCTTGCCCGGCGCCGTTCTAATCGGATTTTTAAGAATTTACTCTATTCATCTATATCATTTATTTTCTCTTTATTCGCTCTTCCATCCTGAACATGGTGAAGGATCTCTTTAATTGTCCGCATGGCAGCATTCGAAGGGATTCTTCGACCTACGGTCTCAAAGTGGCAAAATAGGGTTTCTTTATGCTTTTTTAATTGGAATTAAACTTGCGGCAACATCATATACCAAGCCCAAGGGTCAAAAATCAAAAAACCAATACCTTGATAATCACCTGCGGACGCACCGCACCCGGTAGCTGTTGAACTTGGTGGTCGTGTGCGTGCTGCCAAGGCTGAAGAAGAGTCTGTGGGCGTGGGTCGAGCTACTCTCAGTAGACGACCAGTAGGCAGCAGACTGGGCGTTATAATCATATTCAGGCTCACAATTATCAAAATCCTCGTGATCACTACCTTCTTCCCACGTCCAATCGTCGGGGCATTCACCGTCGCCGTCACTTTCAGCGCTTTGAACCAAGGCTTCTATTTCCAACTTGGCGGGCAAATACCAATCCCCTTGCTCACTTCCGGCCCATTCGAGTTGATTACAAGCTTTTGCGGCAATTTCATCCGTTGGTGGGTCGTCATCAGTTTTACAATCTTCTGTTAAAATAGTATCGGTATTGCTTGCTCCGTCCGAGTCCTCATCCGCATTAATTTCATTTTCATAACAGCCCCACTCAAGAGTTACAGCTCCGTTGTCGCTGGCATCACCCATGCCGGAGAGAGTCGGAGACCACATCTTGCCATCATTATCACAATAAATTCTGTCATCATTTTCTCCTATGTCGTGAATTCCATCATGCTCACCTCCGTCGGGTTGATTTTCCGGATCTTCACAAAAAAGTGCTAAATCTTCACCATTTCCGTTTTCTTCACCATTTCCGTTTTCCGCATATTCTGATTCGGTAATTCCAACCGCTATGAAACGGGTTTCCGCGTTTTCGGCTACCAGGATTACACTGCTTCGGGATATGAGATATCCCGTGCCGTCCCCTTCCGCTTGTGGGTCTACGGGGATTTGGTTCATATGACCGCTGTCAACCAAATCGGAGAGATCAACTAAACCGGTGCAATCAGGAGACTCAAGGTTGGTGTTGCATATTTCAGTAAGTTCTTGGGGTAGGCTTATGTCTCCCCAGGTTCCTTGGTTTGCCACTTGATAGGAGATGAGTGAATTGTGTAGTGAGTTTATGTGATTGCTTCTGGTGGCATCCCTTGCCGCGGCAAATTGTTGGGCCGGGTCTATGGCCACTATTACGGCTGATGCCAGGATGGCGATAATGCCGATTACTATTAGTAACTCAATTAAAGTAAAACCTTTTTTATTCATATTTAATGTTAATTATAAAAATAGACGCTTTTATGAGTATTGAAAAAGTATATCATAAATCCCCCCCTCGTAAAAAAAGCCCCCCCATTTTTACACCTCGTAGGTGTAAAAATTTACATTACCCATCTCCAAGCATGTAAATTATAAAACGCCCCATCAAAAAACGGGGCGTTTTAAACTACTCTTCAGTTTACACTACTGACCATCTTCTTCACGACACTCTCCGTCAGCACACTCACAAGAAGAAGTCGGTTTTGGGCTCTGCACATCAAGGCAAATCGGATTTTCCGGGCAATCCAATTCGGTCTCCGCCTCGTTTACACACTCCCAATTGGCTCCTGCGGTCTCCGGACAACAATTGGTTGATACCCACTGACAGTCCGCATCTTCTTCGCAGCTGTAAACGACATCTTCTTCAACCGCTACAAAATGAGCGGCGAGGGTAGAGTCTTCCTTAATTTCAAAAACACATTTTTTATCTTCACTATCACACTCGGTTGCACTACCCCTTTTTTCCCATCCTTCAAATTCATAGCCTTCATCGGGAATAGCTTCAACCGTTACCTCTTCTCCCTCTTCGTACTGATAAGTTTCCGGGTCCGGGTCCGTAGTTCCTCCATCGGTAGAACTTATCAAAAGCTCCAACCGGTCAATATCATTTTCCTCTTCTTCATCTTCCGGATCACATTCAAATCTTTCATTCAGAAGGTCTTTGGCCTGATCACTGAGAACAAACCCGAAACGCTCCAGTCCTTCCAGTTCTATCTCATTGTCGTTTTGAAAATTATAAAGAGCCTCGGCCGTAGACCAGCCATAGAGGTCATCTATTTCACCCCTATAAAACCCTTCTTCTCTAAGCATCGACTGCAGACGCCCGACATCATTCTCTTCATCCCCGTACTCCAAATCTTCTTCTATTTGATAACAAAAATCACCCCTCCTCAACATCAGCCTTTCAATAGCTCTCTCAAGACCCCTGACATTTCTGCCGGTTTCTTCCTCTATTCTTTCTAAATTTTCCCTAACTCTTTCCATGGCTTGATCAATTCCTCTGGTTCGGCGAACAACATCGGAATCATCTCCTTGCGGTCTTTGAGCATGTTCCGGAGCCATTCCCAAAACCAAACCGGTTAAAGAAAAAGTCAAAATAAAGACAAAAGTTAAAAGACCTATCTTTTTAGTCATAAAATTTTATCTTTTTACTTCACTTGTATTACTATTTTAAACGACCTTTGTCGAATTATAAATAAAATTCCAAAAAAATAAAACCACCAACCCCCTTTTTACACCTCGTAGGTGTAAAAACGGGGGTCCGAGGCAGCGGGCTTGTAAGTTCGCCTGTTTATTGTTAATATTTTTTCTGGTAAAATGAACATATGCCCGTTTTAACAAAAAACAAAAAAGCTTATCACGATTATGAGATCTTGGAAAAATTCAAGGCGGGTTTGGCTTTGTCCGGTCAAGAAGTAAAAGCTATAAAAGAGGGAAAAATTTCATTGAAAGGATCTTATGTCAGAATAAAAGAAGGGGAAGCTTTCCTGATAGGTGTTAAAGTTCCCCCGTATCAACCCAAAAATGCACCGGAAGACTATGATCCGCAAAGAGACAGAAAGCTTCTTTTAACCAAAAAACAGATTAAATACCTGACCGGAAAAACAAGTGAAAAGGGCTTGACTTTAGTACCCTTAAGGGTGTATACTAAAAAAGGCTTAATCAAGCTTGAGTTTGGTGTTTGTCGAGGCAAGAAAAAATACGACAAACGCAAAAAGATAAAAGACAGAGAGATAGACAGAAAGCTGAGACGCCGAATGAAGAACAATTATTGATATTAAGTCGCACATAAAAAAACGGGGATGATCCGATTAGACGAAAATCATCCTTAAAATGACGCAAGTCGAGCTGATTAACTCGTAAAAATGATCAAATTCAAGTAAGTGCCAACTTACAAGAAGATCTGGCATTCTCTCCCGCTTTAGCGGCAGCTTGAGTGCCTGCTTTTACCACTGACTCCCGATGGGTGGTAAAGGTACCATAATTTCGGGATATCCGGCTCGTTTTGGTCAAACGAGTCATGAACCAACCGACCTTTGGTCGGAGAAGCTTCGTCCGGATATAATCTCCGGCCGAGAAATAACCGGACTAAACTTGTAGACTCATTTTGAGGAAATTTTCGGACGGGGGGTCACACCTCCCCATCTCCACAATATTCAAAATTAATTAAAAAAATATTTCTAACGAAGCAAAAGTCAACAAACAAATAAGGGCGAAGAAAGTCAGAGTAGTAACCGCGGACGGAGATTACATAGGAGTTTTAAGCAAAAAAGAAGCTCTTGAAGAAGCAAAAAAGAGAGATTTGGATTTGGTAGAGATATCACCCAATGCGGAACCGCCGGTATGTAAAATAATAGATCACGGAAAATACAAATACAGAGAACAAAAGAAAGAGCAAAAAAAATCTCAAAAATCTCATCAACCGGAACTGAAAACCTTGAAGCTCAGCTTTTCAATATCCGATCACGACATGGAGGTGAGAGCCAAAAGCGCTAAAAAGTTCTTGAGCAGAGGAGATCGTGTCAGGATCGTCTTGCCTCTAAGAGGAAGAGAAAACGCCCTGCAAGACACGGCCAGAAAAAAGATGAAAAAATTCGTGGAGATGGTAAAGGAGATGGAGGATGCCGAGGTGGAAAAAGATATAGAAAAAGAACCCAGAGGACTTACTATGACTTTAATCAAAGATTAATTATGAGCAAACCCAAAACCAGAAAATCAATTAAAAAAAGATTCAAGATAACAAAAAACGGTAAAGTGCTGCGTAGAAAAACCGGTCAGACCCATTACAGAGCCAAGATGTCCGGAGAAGAAAAACGAAAAGCCAAAAAATGGGTGGAAGTAACCGGCCCGGAAGCGAAAAAGATAAAAAAAGCCTTAAAGTATTAAGGCTTGGATTTCTGAAATCTTAAATTTTAAAATGAAAGTATGCCAAGAGTAAAAAGAGGAAAAACTAAAAACAAGCGAAGGAAGAAGATAAAAAAACAGACCAAGGGATTCAAATGGGGAAGAAAAAACAAATACAAAGCGGCCAAAGAGGCGCTGATGAAATCTTGGACCTATAAATACAGAGACAGAAAAAGAAAGAAGAGAGATTTCAGAAAAAAATGGCAAACTCAAATAAATGCGGCTTGCAGACAAAACGGAACAACTTACAGCAAATTCATTCACGACTTAAAAAAAGAAAATATCGCCTTGGATAGAAAAATATTGGCCCTTCTGGCAAAAGAGGAGCCCGAAACTTTCACTGAAATAGTTGACAGTCTTTAGCGGTTCAAGATAAAACGGTTCGCTTTTCTCAAGACGTCTTTAGTATTTTTATAGGGAATCATATCGATCCCCTCTTCAAAGCCGACCCAACGATAATCCTCATGTTCATCAGAGAGTTTCACCGACTCTCTTTTTGTTTTTGCTAAAAAATAGATAACAACTTTAAAAATTGTCTCATCTTTTTGTTTAAAAAAATATTTAATAGATTCCCTGAAATCATCATCAACCGTCAGCTCCTCCTCTTTTAGTCCGGTCTCTTCAAAAAGCTCTCTTTTAGCCGCATCCGTAGGACTTTCACCATTTTCA
The DNA here is from genome assembly GCA_003551845.1 of Candidatus Nealsoniibacteriota bacterium. GTDB lineage: Bacteria > Patescibacteriota > Minisyncoccia > Minisyncoccales > PWPS01 > PWPS01. Next base: position 43,123 of record PUNQ01000064.1, on the reverse strand, counting down.
ATATGCCCCTTGGGAAGACCCCAATAATCTTTTTCCATGCTACTGTTCGGATACTTGAGCAACAAATAGACCGGCTCTTCTTTTTGAATGTAAATTACGAAGCCCGCCGATTTTTCCATCTTCATAATCGAGTAAAAAATTAAAAACTAATCATCATGACTATAAGCGCTTTGGAGCCACTTTTTTAATTCCGTGACTTCTCTCCTTAATTCTTTACGATTTTCAGAACCCAAAAGAACAAAGGCTATCTTCCTACTTTCTCCCCCGATATCAAGATTAAAAAGAAAAGCAGCCGTTTCTCCAAAATCTTCAATGGAACCGGTTTTCCCTCCTAAAAAATCAGGGTCCGGGTAAAATATATTTTGATTTTCAAGCCCCGGAAAAGCATTGTAATTTACGTGCTGAACCCATTTTCCCCGAGTAACATCCAAAATGGGGACTCTCGTATTTATAAGATAATAAAGCAAATAATAGAGATCTTCGGCAGTTGAAAAATTATCGATATTCGTTCCGGTTACTTCTACGAACTCGGTATTTTTCATTCCTATCATCTCGGCTTTCTCATTCATCTTTTCCAATGTTGAGTCTCTCCCCAAATAATGAGCCAATACTCGAGCGGACTCATCCGAGGATTCGGCAAGCAAGGGAGGGAGGAGATTGGCCATTGTTATTCTCCTTCCGTTATAAATTCCCGGTGAAGGCTCGTTAATCATGTAATTTCTTATCGTTATCGGTGTGTTAACTCCCATCTGTTCGGTTGTTATAATCGCCGTCATAAATTTGGCAAGCGATCCCGGTGGATATTTTTCCGAGGGGCTTTTATCAGCAAATACCTTTCCCGAATCAATATCCGCAATCAAAAAGCTTTCAGCCGTAATCTCCGGAAATTTCGCCGCCTTCTCTTTTTTATCCGGAAACGGATCTTTTTCATGAGTGATTGACAGAAGCGGCATTCCTTCTTTAGCAAGATCATAAAGCTTTTCCATTTCACTATTTCTAACTCTGACACATCCTCCGGAGACGGGTGCTTGATAAGGGGCCCCCGATGGAAGATATGCTTCACCGTGAATGAGGTATTTACCGTACATCCGCATCGAAAAGGGCATATATACTGCAGATTCGGTAGAAAATCTGAGCCCTTCTTTGGAAATAATCTCATAAAGGCCGCCGGGAGTTCCGCTCCAGCTTGACGGATCGCCGAAAGCCAAAATATTAAAATAATCTTTTTTTTCTCCCTCTTCAAAATATGTAATTTTTTCCCGGACGGTATTCAAATCGAGATAGGTTTCCAAATTTTCATTAAAACTTCTGTAATCCGATAGATAGCTCAACTCATTAATTCTTATCGACTCTTCAATCAGCTCCATTTCCCAATCATACGGATTATTTTTAGAAGCTTCCAATTTATAATGCTCTCCATCCTCATTGAGATGAATTTCAATAAAGTGAAGCTCTCTCGAGTCCGGGTTATACAAGCGGAAAACGAGCCCGTTTCTTTCAACTTTCCAATTGACGGGAATTTCAACCGAAAAACCTCCTCCGGGACTGGCTAATCTGACGGTTTCAAAAACAACTCTTTCAAAATTATTTCCGATCAATCTGTAACTCTCTTCATCTTCTCTAAAATCAACCTTTACTATTCCGTCCCTCAAGCTTAAGCTTAAAGGCTTTTCTTCCAAATAAAAACTTGAAAAATGACCTCTTGAGAGATCAAAGGCTACGATTTTAAATTCAGAATCAAAATTTCCGACTTGGCTTTCCAACAGACCGAAGGCCTTCCGTTCATTTTCATCCATCTCAAAAAACAAAAGCTCCGCCCGAAACTCTTCATCCGGCAAACTTTCATCATCACAAGCTGATGCAAGGCTTTCCACTTCAACTCGGCCGTCTTCAAGAAAAAGTGGGCAATAAATGTCTATTTCCGCATTTTTAACGAATTCTTCATCAAAAATGACCGACTCTTCTTCCTTCTCTTTCTCTTCTTCCAATTTCCTACGCAAATTGAAAATAGTTTCTCGTTCTTCTTCCAACTCCAAATAAAGATAGACTGAACTACCGAAAAACAATAATAATAAAAAAAGCGTAATTATTTTAAGGCCGTACTTTTTCACTCTTCTTTAAAAAAAGACAAAAGATCTTCAAGATTATTAGTATTTATAATATCACTTCTACGAGCCCATCCTCTTCTGGCTTGCCCGACTCCGAAACTCAAATTGTCCATCTGACTTTTATGGTGAGAATCACTGTTTATAACCATCTTTATCCCTTTTTCGACACATGCCTTTATATGTTTGTCGGAAAGATCCAATCTGGCGGGAGAAGAATTTATTTCCATTGCTATCCCTCTGTCACCGGCAGCCCTAAACACCCTGCCCATATTCAAGTCTAACGATTCTCTCTTTTTAATCAACCTTCCGGTCGGGTGTGATATTATGTCGACAACCGGATTTTCAATCGCTTTAATGAGCCTGTCGGTCATATCCTTTTCATTCATTTTGAAAGAAGAGTGAATTCCGGCTATGACATAATCCAGCTTCTCAAGCGTCTCATCGTCCATATCCAAAGATCCGTCTTTTAGAATATTGGCTTCACATCCTTGCAATACTCTCATTTTTGATCCTTTTTTCCTTAATTTTGAATTCATTTTTTCTATTTCTTTCCTTTGCTTTCGTAGCTCCTCCTTGCTCAACCCGTTTTCAATTCTCAAAAATTCGGTATGGTCCGCTATTCCCAAATAATCATATCCTTTCTTTTCCGCCTCAGCAATCATTTCTTCAAGTGTATTAGCACCCCCGGTCCAATCGGTGTGGACATGCAAATCTCCCTTTAAGTCTTCCGGTCTACATAAATCCGAAAAATCTTCCCCTTTAATCGCTTTTTCAATTTCCCCCCTGTCTTCTCTTAATTCCGGAGGAATGAAAGAAAGACCCAAATGAGAATAGATTTCTTCTTCCTCTTTGCCGGCAATTTTTTTTCCATTTTTGAATAGCCCGTATTCATTGAGTTTCATTCCCTTACCGATTGCCAATTTTCTCAACTTTATATTATGCTCCTTGGAACCGGTAAAGTATTGTAGTGCCGATCCGAAGCTTTTCTTTTTAACGACCCGTAAATCAATCCCGAAACCGGCATCCACTTTAACGGATGAACGAGTATCCCCTTTGCTGAGCACTTTGAAAACATTTTCAAAAGAGGTAAAAGTTTCCATTACTCGCTCCGTCTTTCCTGCAGAAATCAAAATATCCACATCTCCCACCAATTCTTTGCTCCTTCTCAAAGAGCCGGCAAAATTTATTCGCTTAACTTCTTCTAAAGATTTCAGTTTTTCAAATATTCGATTCGCCACCTCCATAACTTCTCCCAAAGACCATTTTCCCTCATCTCTTTTTAAAAATTCTATCGCTTCCAAAATATTTTTTTCCGTTTTTTCGCCAAAACCGTCCAGGGAAGCGATCTCTCCTTTTTTAGCTTTTTCTTCCAAATCCTCAAGACTTTTTATCTTCAACTTTTCGTAAAGCTTTTTAATGCTTTTTGGTCCCAGCCCCTCCACTTTCAACAGCTCATCCAGTTCTACGGGATGCTTTTCTTCCAAAGTTTTTAAATGTTCCATTTCTCCGGTAAGCAAAAATTCTTCTATTTTATCAGCTATATTTTTACCCACTCCCGAAATTTCTTCTATGCCTTTTCTTCCTTTTTCTTCATAAATTTTTTCTATATCTTCTTCAAGATTCAATATGGAAGAAGACGCTCTCCGGTAAGCGAATGGCTTAAAATCGACATCATCCATTTCCAGATGTCGAGCTATTTTATTCAGCTTTTGAGCTATCTCTTTATTTTTCATCAACCAAAATCAAATGTTTACTTTTTACTCTTTTCACTATCAGAGCGGAAACAAGTGCCGATCCGGCAACAAGCATGAATACCAGATTAAAGCCAACCGTATCGGCTATCATTCCCCCGAAAATTGCTGCAAATCCCAGAGCATAACCGATAAAAGTGCTGTGCATCGCCCAGGTGAAAGATCTCCAGTTGGGATCGATGTAATGAGTGAACATTCCGAACCATGCGGGAACAACGCAAGCTTGAGCCAATCCTCTTAAAAACTCTATGAGAAATATATGCCAAATATTGGTCGCAAAAATATAAGCCAAAGAAAGAAAGCTGAGAGCGACGAGGCCGGCAACCAAGAAATTGAGGTCATCCTCTTCTCCTTTTATCATATCCATCATTCTGGCAACGAAGGGTTGAACGCTGGATTTAGTTATCCAATATATTCCGGCGGCAAAACCCACGGTTCCGATTGTTGCTCCGGCAATCCTTTCGGTCAAAAAAATAGCGAAAACGGGGCCTATGAAGCCCCATCCCGATTGTAGAAAAAAATCTGACGCGATAAAGTTCACTATCAGTCTTCTCTTCTTCATGAATATCTTACAATGATTCTTCAATCATTACCAAAAATTCAATTAAATCGGGGTCGTCTATCTTCTCTTTTCCTCTCCTCACCCAAAGCCTGTATTCTATGCCCTTGTGTCCGTCCTTCCAATACTCCATTCCTTGAAGTAAGTTGGTTACATCATCGGCCTGTTTTACGAATTTCGCCTCGGGAGTGACCTTTTTTTCATATTCCCGCCAAAGCTCAAAAAAGTCCTCACTTATTTCTTCGGGCAAATCGGCGAGTATCTTATCCATGGCTTCGCTTTCCAGCTCTCTCTTTACTTTTTTCATTTTTTTTCTTTGCTTCAAGGTTGGTCGACCCTTCTTCGGTTTTAAATTTTCAATATCGTCTCTTGTAAATTTCTCATTCTCATCGATTCCCACGGCATCATAAGAAGTCAAATCGGGAGAATGAACCTCACAAATATCGTGAATCAAAGCCATTTTTATAGCCCTGTTCAAGTCAAAGTCCTCTTTTCTTTTACCCACTGTCCAAACTATGAGTGCCAACTGAAAAGTATGAGCGGCCGTCGTTTCCGGATTTTCTATGTCATGTATTTTCCAGCCTCTTCTGCCTTCGGACTTTAGTTTTCCGACTGAAGTTATAAACTCATATATTTCTTTCATACTTCGTCTTGATATTCAATCTTTTTAATTTCATAAACCGTCTCCACCTTGGAGGCTGCGGTCACTTTGTCTCCAACCTTTTTTCCCATCAACTTTCTTCCTACCAATGATTCATTCGATATTTTTCCTTCCGCAGGATCGGCCTCCAAAGATCCGACTATGGTGAATTGGTCTTCCTGGCCGTCAGCTTCAATGATTACTCTGGCCCCCAATTCAACCTTTCTCTTGTTTTCAGGAGATTTGATTATTTCCGCATTTTTAACTACTTCGTCCAACTTCATTATTCTCCTTTCCAAAAGATGGAGGTCTTGCCTGAAATCCAAGTACTCCGGATTCAGATCTTCCGAATGCAAAACCTCGGGAACACCGTCTTTGGTCTTCTTCTTTTTTTCCTGAATCAGCTCTTTCAATTCATTTTTGACTTTTTCAAGACCTTCTTCAGTTAAGTAATGTTTTTTTGTCATATAAAATTAATCCTCCCGTCTTTCGAGGGAGGTTTTTTGCCCTAAATATAGAGAAGCAAAAACTAACCTACCCGAAAGGCGTTTGGGACTAAAAAATGAAAGGAATCGCATTCCTTTTCAAATCTGGTATTTTTTTCGTAGCAGTAACTTTTCATCGTATCCTAATATTACCCTTTTCAATATTTTTGTCAACCCCCCGCAAAGCTCTCACTTTTTCTCTTCATTATCACTTTTTAAGGCAAAAACTGCCATTACTCTCCTTTTTTTTCGTGCTGAAAGATTAAAAGCTTTAACCGCTTGAGCGGTCTTGTCAAAAAAGAGTAATACGTCCCGATTTTTGATAAGCCGCTTTCCTTCCTCCGATATCTCGGTTAAATTTTCATTTTTGGCTACTATCAAAGCTTCCGGTTCTTCTTTTAAAAAAATCTCCAAGTCGTCTTTGCCGAGTATCTTCTTCTTTTTTTTCCAAGAAAAGACAATTCCCGAAGAATCGACGACTACGTCTTCTTCGTATTTTTTATCGGCTATCTTTATTTTTCCCGGTTTTATGTAGCTTATTTTCATTTTTGAGCGAAAAGAAAAAGTGTCGATTTATGTTTTTTTCCTTTTCCAAAAATTTCAACGTTTTTAAGCTTCGCCTCTTTTGCCAGCTTTTCGAGTTCTTCTTTTTTGAAGGCGTGATAATACCTCTCTGTAATTATCTTTCCCTTATCATTTTTCCAGGGTAAAAATGCGTCCCTGAGTCCGATCCGACCGGCTATCTTTTTCCCGACATCGGAAAAATAAATTCTCTTGTCGGTTTTCAAAAGATCCCAAACAGAAATTCTAAGCTTTCCGCCCTTTTTCAAAACTCTTTTCGCCTCCCTTAAAAATTGCAGTCTCGTTTTTTCTGAAGGCATGTGATGTAAAACGGCAATTGAAATTACAAAATCAAAAGAATTGTCTTTAAAAGGGAGTTTTAAGGCATCGGCAGTTTTAAATTTCGCTTTCGGATATTCTTTTCGAGCCTTTTCAATCAACTTTTCGGCCTTGTCCACACCAACGTAGTCTACATCTTTCTCTTTTAAAAACTGATAAAATCTTCCGTTTCCACAACCCAGGTCCAAAACCCTTTCACCCTCCGAAATTTCTTCAAAAATAAATTTAAAACCTCTCCAGGGATACTTTCTGGTATTTGAAAAATGATCGGCAATCAGGTTGTAATCATCTTTATTTTTTTTCAATATTTTTTTCTCTTTCATATCATCGAAGATTATCGCTTCAATTATAAACCTTCAAAGAAAAGCTTCAAGGATCTCTTCTCCCTCACAAAAACTTCACCTTTTGCACCACACTTTGTGATAGGTTCAACCTATCACAATTAAAGGGGTGGCAACTTTAAAATTTTTATTCTTTAATGCAGCGAACTGAAATTCCCATATCATATCCCGATCCGGTCCACCTCTTCACTCCGGGACACCAATAGCTACAAAGTTGCATCGTATACGGCCAATCTCCGGCATCCATAGATGTAGACCATAACGCTTCAAAATCCCCTCCTTGTGAAAATTATTACTGCATTTAACTCAACTTAATCCCGTCCACACACCTAAAAACAGATAAATTGAAAAAGAGCGGTTTGACTGTTTTGAATATAAAGATTGATGAGCTATAATAAACCACCAAATAAAAATCTATGAATTTAGCAAAAGAAATTGTAAAAAGACTACTTGAAAAAGAAGAGGTGTCTCGAGAAGTGGTCGATCAAACCAAAAGAAACGTATGTAAAAAATACGGTGTTAATTGCCCACCCAACACCGACCTTATTGAAGCCTACAAAAATATGGGTGTAAAAGATAAAAGATTGGAAGCCGTGCTAAGACTCAGGCCGGTAAGGTCTCTTTCCGGGGTGGTCAACGTTTCGGTTCTTACCAAACCTCATAAATGCCCGGGTGATTGTCTTTATTGCCCGATTCAGGAAGGAGCGCCCAAAAGTTACCTGGATGACGAACCGGCGGTAATGCGAGCTAAATTAAACGACTTCGACCCCGAAAAGCAAGTGAAAAACAGGATTAATTCTCTAACCAGAACCGGCCACCCTACGGATAAAGTTGAGTTGAGAATAGTTGGAGAAACATGGTCTTACTACGACAAAGATTACAGGGAAGAGTTCATTAAATCTTGCTTTGAGAGCTTAAACGGTAAAAAGGCAGAAACATTAAAAAAGGCACAAGAAGACAATGAAAAGGCAAAACGGAAAATGGTTACTCTCTCAATAGAAACCAGGCCAGATTATATAGATAAAAAAGAAATTTCTCACTTAAGAAAATTGGGGGTGACGATGGTGGAAATCGGAGTTCAAAGTGTCTTCAACGACGTTTTGAAAAAAAATAAAAGAGGTCACGAAGTGAAAGAAACCGTAAAGGCGACAAAATTGCTGAAAGATGCCGGATTCAAGGTTTGTTATCAAATAATGCCCGACCTTCCCGGCTCCACTTTTAAAAAGGATATTGAAATGATGGAGCTGATCTTCAAAGACGATAGGTTTAAGCCCGATTTTTTAAAAATTTATCCCTGCATGGTGCTCAAAGAAGCTCCTCTTTATGAGCTTTACAAAAAAGGGGAATATGAGCCCTACACAACCGATGAGTTGATCGACTTGCTTTCAAAAATTAAAAAAGAAATTCCTTACTGGGTCAGAATTCAAAGAGTGATAAGGGATATTCCGTCCCAATACGTGGTTGCCGGCGGGGGAACTTCCAATTTAAGAGAAAAATTACACGAGAAAGCCGAGAAGGAGGGGTGGAGATGTAAGTGCATCCGTTGCAGAGAAGTAAAAGACAACTACGACCCGGAAGAAGAGTTGAAATTTTTTAAAGAAGAATACGAGGCTTCGGGAGGAAAAGAGATGGTTTTAACCTTTGAAAACAAAAAAAGAACCAAATTGTTCAGTCTTCTGAGAATGAGAATTCCGGCCGATCCGTATCCGGAAGTGCTTAAAAACTCAACCATAATAAGAGAAATTCACACTTACGGCCAGCAAACGATGATTAAAAACGGAGAAGTTTTGAAAACTTCACCACAACACAAAGGACTGGGTAAAAGATTGGTAAAAAGGGCCGAAGAACTGGCACCGACAAAAAAGATTACGGTTATTTCCGGCGTGGGTGCCAGGGGTTATTGGAGAAAAAACGGATATAAACTTGAGGACAGCTACATGGTAAAGAATCGCACCCCCGATTCTTACACCTCGTAGGTGTAAAAAAGGGGTCAGAGGACGAAGCGGGCCAACAGGTACCCTATTATTGAGAGGAGGGCTATCGGGGGCAATGCCGGGATCGGCTTTTTTATTTTTTGAATAATGAAAAAGAAAAAGGATCCGAAAAGTCCCAAACAGGCAAAAGAAACCACAACCATAGCTTCAACAAAGCCGTAATTATGAGAAACCGATGTCGCTAAAAAGAGAGGAAAAGCCAAGTCTCCTCCTCCCAAAACCATGAACTCCTTTTTCTTTTTTTTGGATAAATCGTCAAAAAGACTCTTAAAATCAAGTGGGGCTATAAGACCCATTACCGCCTTGGTTTTTATCATCTCGGTGGCCATTTTAACCATATGCTTGGTCTTATAAACCGCAATCACGTCATAAACGGAAAAAAGAATTAGAAACACGACTACCGTGGGCGGATCGAATATCGTTCCCACCAAAGCGCCGATTCCGGCTATCGCAAAAACGATGAGTAGATTATGAATAAAGACGATCGGCTTTTTCTCCCAGATAAAAAGCAAAATCACCATCACCGAAAAAGATATCAACTCCGGAAGAAAAACGGACAAGGTTATAAAGCCACCGACAGCCACCGAAAGAAAGAAGGCGAATTTAAAAAAGACAAGACGCTGCTTTTTCAATTTTTCGCTCTTGGAGACGAGATAAACCAAAAGAGTGGCAAAAATAAAGTAAGCTACAAAAATCAGCGGGGAAACGGCTTCTTGCGACTGATTTCCTTCCGCGGCATAAATCGCTTCCGATTGCATCATCTCAAATACATAAGGAGAGATCATCACACCCAAAATGAGCGTCACCATAAAAAAGATAAGTTCTATGACGAAAGTTTTCCAGTTGATCTGTTTCATCCGTTTCTTTTATGTCTTATAAGTCCCGAACAAGGCACTATCTCAACCCCCTTGAGCTTGTCCAAGAAGAGATTAACTCCTATGGAGTCCGATGATATATGTCCGGCAATAACGACGTTGACATGGGCTTTCTGAGCTTCTCCGCGATGTTTTTCCGAGATATGCATACCGATTATCGTCCCCGCACCGGCATGAGCCAAATTTTTGTATATGTCGGGAGAGCCTTCCGTGCCGCCGGTAATCTCGGTCATCACTATCTTTCCGGTTCTGTCCCGTTCGTTCCCGACGAATATCTTCGGTCCCATACCCAGTTTTTCCGCTTCTTCGTATTCCGGTATCTCTCTTAATGACTTTAAAACGTCTTTTAATATTCTGGGATTGTCTTTTTCCAGCTTTTTCTCAACGAATTCGGCAACCAAATTATCACAAGGAGTGTGAATCGACATCAAAGGAATGTCCAAGAGACGCGCAAAATCAACCGCTCTCTGATGGTTACCCGGAGCAAGCTCTCTAAAAACTTCTTTTATCCTCTTTTTTAAAAGTTTTTCGGCTATATTTATCGGAACACCGTAATGATGAAGCATATCTATCTGCAAATCCATAACGTCATCGAGACCGGCTAAAGCTTTTCCCCGCGGATGATGAGAGATAACCAAGTCTATATCTCCCAACTTGTCGGCCAAAAGCAATTCTTCACCGTCTATATCTATCCCGACCATCACTTTTTTCACTTTCTTTTTCGGATCCCCGTATAAAATCCTGGTGTCGCTGTAAGGATTCTCCAGTTTCTCCTTGTCAAAAAGATTCTTCTTTTTTCCCGATAAATTTTTATACTCTTCCTCGGCTCGGGAGAGCTTTCTTTCTATCTCTTTTTTTGTTCTGAAATCAGCTTTTCTTCCTTCTTTTATCGCCGATTCATATATCTGTTTTATCGTCATAATATTTTTTAAATTTTTTATAGATCTTTTCTATCTCTTCTTTTTGCCTTTCTTCATCGGAGTACCGATTTCTGATCTCCGCCTTTTTTCTTCTTATATGTTTTCTTACCGATTTCGGCAATCTCTTTTTGGTCATATTATTCTCCTTTTATTACCGCCAACGGTTCGACTTCCGCTACCTTTTTACAAAGTCCGGCACCGTCAACCACTTCCACCACTTCGGAAATATCCTTGTACGCCTCGGGAGCTTCTTCCGCAACCCCTTTTTCCGAACTGCATTTGACTACGATTCCCTTTTTTCGCAGTCTTTGAAGCAGCTCTCTACCGTCAACATTTTTTCTGGCTCCGGTTCTGGACATAGCTCTTCCCGCTCCGTGCCCCGTGGAATAAAAAGACGTTTTCCCATCGGGGACTCCACGTAAAATATATGAAGATTCTCCCATGCTGCCGGGCATAATCACCGGCTGGCCGACGGAGCGATAAGCTTCGGGGATTTCCATATGGTTTTCGGGAAAAGCACGAGTGGATCCTTTCCTGTGAACCACCAAATCGATCTCTTTTCCGTCTATTTCATGAGTCTCCAGCTTGGCCGTATTGTGGGCTACGTCATAAATTAACTCCGGTTCGTCGGAAAAATACCGCTTCCAGATTCGGCGAACCGTATCGGTTATCATCTGCCTGTTGGCAAAAGAATAATTGCAAGCCCCTCCCAGCGCCAAAAAGAAATCCTGTCCTTCTTCCGATTTGAAAGGAAAGCAATTCAGCTGGGCATCGGGAAGATTTATATTGTTCTTCCTAACCGCCTTTTTAGCCTTATTCAGAAAATCCTTGCAGTTTTGATGTCCCAACCCCCTTGAGCCGGTGTGAATCATAATAACCACCCCGTCTTCACTTAAACCGAAGATTTCGGCCGCTTCCCGATCAAAAATATTTTTTACTCTTTGAATCTCCAAAAAATGATTTCCGCTTCCCAAGGTTCCGACCTGATCGGCTCCTCTTTTTTTGGCTTTTTCCGACACTCGGGACGCGTCGGCGGGCAGTTTTCCTTCCGATTCACATCTTTCTATATCTCTTTTTTTTCCGAATCCTTGCTCAACCAAAAAACGAGGTCCTTCATTCAAAATACGATTGACTTCCGCTCTTGAAAAGCTCTTGGATCTTCCTTTTCCCACACCGGAAGGAATCGCCTTATGCATCTCTTCGGCCACGCTTTCAATATGACCCTCCACTTCTTTAAATTTCAATTGAGTGGTAAGCAGTCTCACTCCGCAATTTTCATCGAATCCGACAAAACCGGGAGATATGACACCGTCCTTAGCTCTGACCGCTCCCACTCCACCTATCGGAGGGCCGTAGCCGGAATGAATATCTGGCATCGCCAGTGCGTGTCTGACTATTCCGGGTAAAGAAGCTATGTTTACCAGCTGTTTTAAAGCTCTCTCTTCCGTCTCTTTGAAGAGCTTTTCGGAAGCATAAAGTCGAGCCGGAACGCGCATAAAGGGAAAATTCTTTTCCGGCAATTCCCAAAGCCATTTATTTACTCGCGTAAATTTATTTTTTAATTCCGTTGTTGCCATCTTTTTATTTTTTATTTAGCCTCTATCAAGAAGCTTGAGAGCTTCTTTAACCCTTTCATCGACATCTTTGTCTTTGGAAACTCCTTTCAAAGCGGCGGCGGCATCCTTCTTGTTGAAACCCAAAGAAGTCAAAGCCTGCAAGGCTCCGTCTTCATCCGGCTCTTCTTTTATTCTTCTCGAAAGCTCGAATATGACCCTTTGACCTCTCTTTTTTCCTATTGAAAAAATCTTTTCCAAAATCTCTTCATCATCTTCCTTTATCCCTCTTTTCAGCTCTTTCATGGGGGCTATTGAAGCCACTTCCACCGCCGTTTTCGGTCCTATTCCGGATAAATTTATCAGACTCTCAAAAAACTCCAAATTTTCACGGCTGGGAAATCCATAAAGCCGTTCGGAATTTCTGCCTATGTTCAAGTAGCAAAACAGCTTAAAATTTTCACCTTCCGCGGGTAGGCCGGCGATCGCATCCGGAGACATATGAACTTTTCTTCCGACTCCCGCAGTTTCAATGACTACGAAATCTTTTTTCTTCAAGGTTATTTTTCCGTCCAGGTAATAAATCATAATGTGTTAATTATAGTAAATAAATACAATAAAAAAAGGGGAGAGATGGGCCGCCCCCCGATTTTTACACCCCCGAGGTGTAAAGAAGGGGGAAGTAAAAGCCCTTCCTGTCGGTGGAAGGGTGAAATAATGCCTCCTCGGGAGGACTCGAACCTCCAGCCTGCTCCTTAGGAGGGAGCCGCTCTATCCCGTTGAGCTACGAGGAGTCGCTTGTAATTATAAGTAAAAAGATTTTTAAATCAACTCAAGGTTGGAGAAGCTTGGAGATTTTTACACCCCCGAGGTGTAAAGAAGGGGGTTATTGTTGTGCGTTGAATTTCTTAACTTCTTTTACTCGCCAGGCGGCGGCTCCGATAAGTATGAATGCGGCCATCCAGGGAAGGATGTCCCATCTGTTTACGGGAGGATTAATCTTCTTTATCGTCTCATTGCCGGCCTTGTCAACCGCCCTGACCCTGATTATGCTTCTCAAATCCTGATCCTCGAGAACGTAAGGGCTTTCCGCTCTTTCCCATCTTGTCCACCGCTTTGCTTCCGCTCCCACGAATCCGACTCTTCTCTGCTCGGAAATCTCAAAGTAATCTATTCCGCTCTCCTTGTCCTCGGCGGAAAAGATTATAAAGTACTTTCCATTGAAAAGAAAGGGTGTTCTCCTCAATATCAGGTCGAATATTTTGGGAGGCCGGGTGTCTTCTTCTATTCTTTCCTGCATAGGATCAACCGGGTCCTCGACCTCTTCCGGAATAAGAGTTAAATAGGCACTGCGGCGACTGTAATCCATCGGAGTGGCGTAGCCGTCATTTAGAAGTATCTTGGAGGTTCTCCAAAATCTTATTCTTTCTTCGCTTTCCCGGTTTATCTCATCAACTTCCATAATCAACTCTCCCAAAAGAGCGGACTCATCATCTTCCGGGCAAAATCCTCCCGGCAGACCACCGGAAAAAGTAACTCTTCCGTCATCTTCATCAATCTCCGCGGGCTTGGGCCAAAGAGTCAAAATAGACCGGGACTCGACAAATTCCACGGCAGTCAATTTATCGGTCGGATAATTGAAAGAAACTTCCACCGCATTGATACACTCGCCGGCGGTATCCACCCTGATTTCCAAAATGAATTTTTCACCTATCCGATACTCCTCTTCGGCGGGTTCAAAATACAAAACTCCCGCCTCCATAACCAAAGGAAAAAATAAAAGAAAAAACAAGAGAAAGATCAGGTGTAAATTTATTTTTTTATTCAAAACGGTCACTTTTTATATTTTTTTATATTATATTTAATCGGTCCAACAACTTAAAAGTATACTGAAATCCATCAAATCAACTACTCCGTCATTATTCAAATCGGCCCGAGGATCGTCGGTATTCCAGACGGACATCATAATACTGAAGTCAAAAAGACCGACCGACCCGTCGTTGTTTATATCCGCGGCGACACATCCGTCTTCTCCCACAGAAAGCATTCGCGGAGCACCGAAAGCGGACTCCTCTCCGTAAGCTTCCACTCTGGCTATTATTTCAAAGCGTCCCTCTCCCAATTCTTCCGGATCGGGAACGAGCTCCCAATCACCCTGATCGTCAACTTCGGCGGTCATCAGAGCCACTTCTTCCAAATCTTCAAAAAAACGGACTTCAACGACTCCTCCCGGAACCGATTTACCGAAGATGGAAAGATCTTGACCCATCGCTACGGAACTACTGCTTAGTTCCAAGGTGGGAGATAAGAGATAATTGGAGATTCGATAACCGACATCGGGCCTGGGAGTCAAATTGAAAGTGGTCTCTATGGAAGATCTTTCTTCCGAATCTTGAGCCTCGAGCAAAAAGTTGGTCGGTTCGTTTTCCATCGGCTCGTTTTCCTCGATCAAAAAGGTTCCGTCGGCATCGGTTTGAGTCGTCTCCATCAATTCACCATCTTTAAAAAGGCTGACCTCTCCTCCCGGATAAGCCCATCCTCCGATAGACAGATAAGGAGGAGGGTCCTGAATCTCCGGAGGAGGGGGATTGGCCGGCTCACCGCCGGGCTCCGGTCCTCTGTCTCCACCGGCGTCTCCACCACCGGTATCGGGGCCGACATCACCGCCGGTTCCGCCACCGGTTCCTCCACCGGTTCCGCCGTCACCCACTCCTTCTTCGTCCTCCGGTCCTTCTCCGGCACCGTCTTCCTCTTCCGGCCCATCACCCTCTCCGTCCTCTTCTCCTTCGCCCTCGCCGTCGCCTTCGCCGTCACCTTCACCTCCTTCACCTTCACCGTCTCCGTCACCTTCTCCCGGATCTTCGTCGAGCATTCTGAAATCCAAAATTTCGCCACAGTTCATCATCAACTCTTCTTCTTCTTCGTCATACCACTCCACACAGGCCCTGAACTCATAAGTGGCGCCCCTTTCGAGTCCGCTTAAAATTTCACTGAACCTGACCACTCTGGTGGTTCCGAACCTGGAAGTCTCTATCCAATCGTTTTCTTCTTCCATGGGCTGCATCGCTCCTTCGGTTCCTTCTTCTTCACCTTCTCCTTCTTCTTCACCTTCCTCGCCCTCACCTTCTTCACCTTCACCTTCTTCTCCCTCTTCGCCCTCACCTTCTTCTTCACCTTCTTCAGTGAGGCGATATTGAAAAAATATGTCAACTGAATCTTCCATTCCCATATTGACCAGCTCACCATACAAAATAGCGGTGTCAACGCTCAAAACGGCAGCCGGTTCGGTAACTACGATCGGCTCCAAGACTATCATTTCCGCTCCCACATCGACCGGCTCCACCACGGCGATCATGGCCACACCGTAATCGAGCAACTCATCTTCCTGAGTCAAAGTTTCTATCTCTATCCTGTAAGAGTCGACTTGAGGAGGGTTTATAATTTGATTTTCATCGCTGCCGACGTCGATAACCAGCTCGTCTCCGGGCTCCAGGGTAAGCTCATCGGCCAAAGTAAGTGTTAAAACTTTTTCTTCAACGGAAAAAACGGCGCCGGTCGTCTCCGGACCGGCTTCTTCACCCAAATTGAATTCTTCTTCTCCCACCCAAAGCTGAACGTCTTCATAACTCATTTCGGAAGGAATATAAAACTCGGCGCCCTCTTTATCGATAAAGTCGACGATTATCTTCCCGGAAGGCGGGATTTCCGTAGTAATGGTAAAGCTTACTTTGTGCCGAGCACCCACATCGGGCTGAGAAGTGGAAATCTTATCGGAAACACTTGTCAGTCTGCCTTGATAGTTGCCGAAGACGAATAAAACCGCAAAGAGTCCGCAAAGTATAGAGATGAGAAAAAGGGAAATAAATTTTTTACTTGAATGCCTCATTTTATTTTTAGAAAACAAGAGTTACGGACCCGAACTCTCATTTTTGCGCATTTTGTAATCCAGATAAAAGTTAAAAAGAAGCAGAATGAAAAGGAGAGTTATCGAGCCCAATATCAGGTTGGAAATCCACCTGTTTTCGGCATCCCTCTTTTCCAAAGTTTCCAACAGCTTCTTTTCCCGTTCGTCAAGCTCTTCTTCTCTTTCTCTGAGCTGTCTGGCCAAGCTGTTATAAGGGTTTTCGGCCACTTCCAACTGAGTTCCCACGGAGCCGACCCTGGCCCCCAAATATTGCCCCAAGTCAACGGGGTTTACATTATAAAATCGCCAAGAAAAGATAAAAAGGCCGACCACGACCAGAATCCCGGTCGCTATCGCCAGTTTGACTGCTACTCTGAGTATATTCATAATCACTTTTTAAAAGCTTCTTTGCCGTAAATTTCAACCAGGCGGTATCCGACCAAGGCAAAAAAGAGGCCGCTCAAAATCAAGACCATCACCGCTCCCCGGCGAGTAACCGGCAAAACCCAAAAATTTATCTCTTTGTAAATTTCACTTCTATCCCGTCCGTATTCCAAGAAAAGAACCGCCTTATACCTTCCCGCTTCCATTATATCGTTTTTTTTATTCCAAGTAAAATCCCAACTTCTCTCCGTGCCCGGTAAAACGTTCCCGAAATCGGTTATCCGGTTGACATCTATGGCTCCCGCCCGCCGTCCTCCGTAGTCGTAAATCCTTATCTCTCCCCGGGGTTGGATATGAACGGTGCCCGGATTTTCAACTCCCAACCGAAAGCTTATTTCATCTCCTCTGTAAAAGAGATCCTCGGTAAAAAAATCTCTTAAAACGGCTTTTTCAATCACATCACCTTCCACGTTGACCAAAAAAAGAGAACCGACCCCGGCGGCCAAATCTATTCCCGTGCTTTCGGAATCTCTTTCCGGTGACCCGGTGGTAACCAAAACGGAGGCGTATTTACCTCCCGGTTCGGCGTCTTCGGGGACGTCAATCCTAAAATGAACCGTCCTTCCTTCTCCGGGAGGAATCAAAAAAGGATCTTCGTCCACACTCATCCAGCTACCCAAAGAGATTTCTTCCCTTCTTTCTTCCATCTCTTCCCTTGAAAAAAAGTTGACGTGGCCCTGATAGCCGCCCTCAAAGTCAAGAACGGAAGCGGTCGCTTCCACTTCCCGGGATCCCATATTGAAAACCTGCAGAATACCGGACCGGCTTCCACCCGGCTCCACCTCTATCTTGTTTATGAGAGGGCTTATGGTCAAACTCAAATCAGCTTCCCCGAAGGCGAAGAAGGGAAGGGTCAAAAAGATAACCGGAAAAAAAATGTATACCAATTTTTTCATAAATCATAAACCGAAAGAATATGCTATTACATCTTCATCTTGCGCATCAGCCAAAGCAAAACTATGAAGGCGACTATTCCCAAGCCGAAGATGACCAGAATCTGCCAGGGAATAACCCAGAAAAAGATCACGTCCAGAAGTTCTCTTTCCGTTTCCCGTCCGTATTCGGCCATCAGAACGGCCTTGTAGCGGCCGAATCCTTCACCCCACTTACCGGTAAAAATCTCCGTTTCTCCGTCTTCTATCGCTTTACGGTCTTCGTTAAGATTCAAAGTATCTATCTCTCTTCCCCGCTGATCGTAGATGGCTATTATTCCGGTGGGAATAACTTCCGTGTTTCCTATGTTTTCCACTTTTAAATCCAACGAGGCGGGGGGCAGAACCCGGTTGGAGTTATTGAAGCTCAAAACCTGAGCCCTTTCCACGATACGATCCAAAACCTCGAGATTGATCAAAACTTCCGGTTGAACCAGAGTTTCGGCATTTTCGGCGGCGTCCGGGCGGGTGCTTCCCAAAGAAAAGGCAACCACACCGCTGTAACGGCCGGCCTCAGCGTTGCCGTCGACATTTATCGTTATTGAGATCTCCTTCTCTTCCCCGGAGCCCAGGCTTCTTCTGGACCGGTCAACTTCTATCCAAGAGCTCAAAGCCTGTTCCCGATCGGTCTCATCGACTCTTCCCTCGTCGGGAAAGATGTCGTAAACCAAAGGGTAAAAGCGTATGGACGAATCGGTCTCATTTTTAACGGTGACCGTAAAGGTATTGGAAGTTCTTTTATCCAAAACTTCTTCAACTACGGCCGGATAAACAGAAATCGCTCCCTCCTCCACTTCTTCCGTTTCTTCCACTTCTTCGGGTTCACCGACTTCCGGATCCGGCTCGGAAAATGCTCCGACAGGCAAGAGAAAAAACGCCAAGAGGAGAATTATTATTTTTACTTTCATATCAAAGTAAGAAAAAGTAAACGTATATTCCGACGCCCGAAAGCGATAACAAAAAGACGGCGACAATCACACCGAAGCCGGACGAGCTTTTAGCTTCGGCGGCTTTACCGGTCGCTTCTTCGATCGCTTTTCTTTTGTAATTTCTGAATATGACGTAGAGTATCAAAATTATGAGTAAAATACCGACGGCCACTTGCCCGATTAGCGCCCGGGGCAAGACCCAAAAGTTTGTTTCGGCGGAAACGGTCCGGACTCCGGTTCCTCCCCGCTCGGTCGGCTCGCCGAAGTTCATAATCAAGGAGGCCTTGTATCTGCCGAAGCCGAAATCGTCCTGCCAAAAGTTTTCAATCCGTCTTATGGACCGGGGTAAGACGTTGTCCCCGTCGGGATTTAAAGGGACGGAGGCGACTTTGTCGCCGCGCATATTTTCAATTTGTATCGATCCGGTCGGTTTTATATGTAAATTACCTATATTTTCCACCCGGGTTAAAAAGTCGACTTGAAGCGGAGTGTCGTAAACCTGGTTTCTGGTGCTGAACTCTCTTACCCTGGCCTCGACGTCGGCATCACCCATAACGTTAAAAAGGACCAAAACCCCCACCTGGTGGGTAAGGCCGACAAAAGTGGCCTGATCATTGGCGTCCGGCGGACTGGGGCCGAAGACTATCGCCCCGTAATATCCGCCCGGACCTATATCCTCGGGCACGTTGAAGGTGACCTGGACCTCCTTTCGTTCTCCCGGATCAAAATCGGTGCCGGTTCTTCTAATCGTTATCCAGTCGGTAAGAGAGGCTCTTTCATGACTGCCGGCCCTCATCAGGCGGGCGTTTCCGCCCTCTCCCATGACGACAAAATCCATCAGGTCGGCATAAAAGGTTCTCTCTCTGTCGGTGGTGTTTCTGACTCTGATCGTTCTTACCACCGTGTCACCGGGCTCGACGGTCTCTTCTATCCTGTAAGGGCTGACCTCAATCCCCGTCTGAGCGCCGGCAAAAAGGGGCAAAGAAAAGACAAAAATAGAAAAGAGTAAAGTAAAAAGTATTGATTTTTCTTTCATAAAAAGAATTTCTTATTTTTAAAAGAGATAAAGAGCTTCCGGCCCCGCAAGGCCGGAAAGCCCTTAACCTCCCCAAAAAAAACCTTAAGCTTAAGCTTTCCTAAAAGGTGGGAGTGGCTATGTAGGTTAGAGTGTTGTTGTAGTAACCGGCCGGTTGCAGTTGGCTGACTTCTACTTGGTAACCCACATAAGTGTAGTTGACGTTTTCTATATCGTTTTCACCGGGATCGGGAACCGGTCCGTTGTAACACATCACGGTTCTTTCATTATCTTCATCGAATCCGGCCCATTTGGCAAGAGTCTCCGTCTCATCAAAGAAGTATCCCTCTTCATTCTCTAAACACGACTCTGAAACATGCAAATCTTGAGTGGTGTAGCCGAAGTGTCCCCAAGTCTCTTCATTGTCGAGTATTCCGTCGGGTCCTTCCCATATAACAGAATTACTCGGACTCACAACTGATCCGTTATTGAAGGGGCTAATGATATCACCGGCGGCACTTTCCAAGTCTCCGTCCTGGAAAACGGTTACCGTATACCCCTCGGTAGCGTTGGTTTTAACCTGAAGCCTTTGAGCGGCAATATAGGGACCATCGTCCGGATTTATCTCTCCGAAATCAATCAAATCCGGCAAACTGGTAGTGTTTACGGTAGACTCTTCATCACCGTGAAGATCAATCTCTCCCGCGTCAACACCCAAAACCTCAAAGTTGAGAGTAGCGTCAATGTTGGCGGTTACCACTACCGGTTCTATGATCGCCACCTGGGCGGTGTGCACCTCGGTGTCACCGTCCGTCGCAAGCTCAATCATGTAGGTATCGGCTGTTCCCGCGTCGGCATCCTTCTGCGGATTGGTTACCTCAAACTCTACCCACACTTCATCATTCTCTTCAATCCCGTCAGCATCACACCTAACCGAATCCTCAGGTGCAGGAATAGTACATCCAGTTAGGTTGTCGCTATCATCAATGATAGTATCAAGCGAACCGTCTCTGGTAAAAAATTCATCAGGAAATGTTAGATAGACGTTCTGCCCATCTTCCATCCCTTCTCCGGACACCCAACTTGCGTAATACTCTACACCATCAGCCTCGGGAGCCGAGTCACTGATGGTAATCGTGAAGTCAAGAACCGACTCGGTCGGCTCATTGTCGGCTATACCCAATAAGGGGATAAGCGCCAAAGCCAAAGAGGCGACAAGCATAAAAGCCATTCCCGTCTTAAAAATCTTTTTCATAATCTTTTCTTTTTTTGTCTTTTCTCCCTCCGACCTTTACAATTTTTTCATTAACTTTTTAAGGGAGAATTTACATTAGATAATTATAATCGCCTTCAAGTGCTTGTCAATTGAAATTAAGGGGAGTTTGTGGCATAAAAAAGGGCTTTTTATCCTTATGGATTATGATATAATTAAAAAATAAAAATCAAGCCCTATTTTATGAAAAAGAAAACCCAGTCCAAAAACTCACACTTTAAAACTTTCGGCCCGGCGGGAATTGTTTTTCTCGCTCTTTTGTTTTTTCTGGTCGGCGGTCTGCGGGCCCAGACCGATCCGGACGACATTCCCGACTATCTTTTGACCGACCCCTTTTTGAAGATCGGTTCGGAAACGGTCATAGAAGGGCCGATAAGCGGTGAAGAGATTTTGTCCCCCACTTTTTTTATTACCGACGAAGATTATCGCGGAGAGGTGTCGGTAAATCAACTGACCGGTGACAGAAGCTATCTTTTTCCGGACATATCCGGAGAGGTCTGCCTTTCGGCCGGAAATTGCGACACGGCCCATACGGGGACCGAAGATCGCCTGGTCCGCTTCGGACCGGCCGGCCTGGTCGATTCCTCGATTCAAGATTTTTATCCCGACGTTGCGGTGACGATAGACGATTTGGGAAGAGTGGGAGTGGGAATAGACGATCCGCAATACGGAATACACGCCGGAGAAGATATCTGTACCGAATTGGGCGGCGGGGTTTGTCTTAGCGAAGTGATGGCTTCCATACAAGAAATAGACGCCGAACCGGAAGACGTTTTGGAAGACGTGGTTCAAGTTCAAGAAGGGCGCGGAGAAACGGGCAAGATACCTCTTTGGCGAGACAATAACCGGCTGGGTGATTCGGTGATGCGACAAAGCGCCGGTCAAATCGGAATAGGAACTTCTCCCAGTCAAACACTGGACGTTTCCGGAACGGTGAGAATGCTCGGTTTCAGGATGCCGGTCAGCCCGGAAGAAGGATACGGACTGATGTCCGATGAAAGGGGTGTCGGTACCTGGCGGCCGGTTTTGACTCCCCGCAGGGAAGAAGCCGACGTCGCCGAAAAATTCCCCCTGGATTCCGACTGTGAAAGTGAAAATGTTTGTCCCCGGCCGGGTGATTTGGTCTCCGTTTCGGAAGGAAAAGTGATAAGAAAAGCGGAAAAAGCCTACGACGAAAAGCTGATAGGAGTGATATCGACCGATCCGGCCCTGACTTTGGGATCCGTAGAAAAAGAAAGTGCCGGCGCCGTCGCCCTGATAGGGCGGGTGCCGACCAGAGTTTCACTTGAAGGAGGAGAGATAAATGTGGGAGACCGGCTGACCTCTTCCAATACTCCGGGAGTGGCCAAAAAGGCAACCGGTTCGGGAAGGGTAATCGGAATGGCTCTGGAAAGCTTTTCAAAGGCGGACCAAAGTAAAGGAAAAGAAAAGATAACCGTCTTCATCAACCCGCACGAAAAACACAAAGAGGTGCCGGAAGAGTTGAAGCTGACCGATACGGAGACCGGAGAAACTTACTGCATTCAAATAAAAAACGGCGAGCTGAAAAAGCTCCCCTGTCAAAAATAAAATAATCCGAGTCTTAAAGGCCCAAAAATACGTTGACCTCGTTTCTGTTTACCTTCATCACTCCTCTTTTGAACTGATAATCGATAACTTTTCCGCCCGGAGTCTTTATTTCCAATTTCTCATAGATTAAGCTGATGAAGTTGCTGTGATCTTTTAAGACGTCGAACTTTCCCAGATCGTTTTCGGAAGAAACCGAAACCGCCCTTCCCCGGAAGGGCTCTTTGTTCATTATGGAAGAAAAATAGACGGCCACTTGTAGAAAGTCTTCGGGCATATCACTTTTCGAGATCGTTTATCGTTTCTATGTATAAAAATTTTTCCGGAGGGACTTCGTCGACTTCTCCCCTGAGTATCGCTTCCACTCCCCGGACGGTATCTTCAATGTCGACATATTGACCCTTTTTCCCGGTTTGGTCGGAGACGACTTCAAAATACTGAGTCATAAAGTTGAGAAGCTTCTGAGCTCTATAGTAAACGGTCCTGTTTTCCGCCGAAAGCTCGGATTCACCGACAATGGAAACTATCTGCTCCAAATCCTTGTGCTTTTCCAGTATGCTTCGAGCCTCCATGTAAAGCCGGTAATGCTTTTTGCCGACTATCTCCGGCTCGACGGCGGTTGAAGAAGAGGTCAGAATATCCATCGCCGGATATCTTCCCTCTCTGTAAACTTCCCTGGAAAGAACCGCGGAAGAATCAAAAAAGGGCAGTATCGCCTGAACACCGGGGTCGGTAATGTCATCGGCGGGAACGTAAACGGCCTGCAAGCTGGTTATCGCCCCCTTTTTGCTTGAAGACAGCCTCTCCTCCAGCTTTCCTATATCGGTCTGTAAGGTGGGCTGATAACCCCCTTCGGAAGGAATCTCGTCAAGCATCATCGACAGCTCGTTGCCGGCCTGCAGAAATCTGTATACGTTGTCGATAAAAAAGAAGATATCTTCCCCGCGGGAATCCCGAAAATGCTCGGCGATGGTCGCCGCCGCATGGCCGACATTGACACGAATGGAAGCGGTTTCGTTCATCTGTCCGTAAATCAATGAAGCGGAAGACAAAATTCCGACGTCTTTAAGAGTCTTGTGCAGTTTGTGTCCTTCCCTGATACGCTCTCCCAGCCCGGCGTAAACGAGAAGCTTTTTCTGGTGAAAAACGACGTTGTGCATCAGCTCGACCAAAAGAATCGTTTTTCCGACTCCGGCTCCACCGAAGAGGCCGATCTCTTCACCCTTTATCAGTGGAGTGAAAAAATCTATCGTCTTTATTCCCGTCTGAACGACTTCCTGACCGGAAGAGACTTCTTCATAAGAGGGTTCTCCGTAAATCGAGCGGGTCTTTTCGGTGGTGAAATCTTCCGTTCCGTCACGGGGATTGCCGAAGGCGTCGATTACCCGCCCCAAAAGCTCCTCCCCGACCGGTATTTGGAGCTGTTTTCCCGTCCTTTCCACCGAAGCTCCTTTATAAACTTTTTCGAATCCGGATAAAATAACACAGACACAGACGAAGGTTTGCCCCGAAGAAGAGAGCTTATGAACTTCAAGACGGACCTCGGGATCTCCTTCCAGAATCAAAATCTCCTTCAAAAAGGGAGACTCTCCGTGCATCTCCACCTTGACCACCTCACCGCGTATTTCGCGGACGATTCCTCTCTTTTTTCCGGTTCTCTTTTTTATTTCCATAATTGATAGGGAGTGGTAATTTCGAATTGTTTTTTATCCAAAAGGCGTCTTTTCATTCTAATTTCTTCCTGCTTTAACCCTTCTATCTCTTCTTGGGCGTTATTGCTGGCTCTGTGCATGGCAACCATCCGGGTAGCGTGCCGGGAGAGCCTGTGCTCCAAAAAAGATTGATTGAAAAAGGCGGTTATCAGTTCCTTTTCAAAAAACTCCAAAACTTTTTTGGGCGACGGCTCAAAAAGATAGCTGGCTTCCTCTTTGGCTTCCCTCTCGGAGATTTGTCCGGAAATGTCGGTTATTGCCGCTTCCTGGTTGAGTATGTTTTTAAACTTTCCGTGAAAAACGGTTATCTTTTTGTAATTTTCTATAAAGTCTATCAATTTTTTAACCTGATCTTCACCGGGCTCTTCGTCGTCGATATCGAAATATTCAAACTCATCGCCGTAGGCGTTTTCAGCCATGAACTTTCCGACTTCCCCCAAAACGACGAGTTCGGCTCGATTTTTTTGCAAGTAATCCCTGAGCTCTACCCAGACCTTCCATATCAGCGCTCCGTAAAATCTGGCGTTGGCGGAGATAAAAACGACCACTTCGGCATCCTTTTTTCCGGCCAAAAGATCAATCTCTTCTTCCTTGTCCCTTAGATAGGCGTCCTTGGCGGAGGCGTAAACCAGAGAAAGCTTTTCTATGAATTTTCTGTTTCCCAAAGCCGTTTCCCTGATTTCATTCATCTTGTTTTGAGAAACCTCCTGATAGGTAACGGCTATCGTTTCTATGGCCGAAACGGCCTTTACTTTTTCTTTTATTTCGCGTGGTTTTGCCATTTTTTTGTTATACGAATTTTTCCATTCTTAATCCGATTCCTTCACAAAAATCCTTCAATTCTTCAGCATTCTCCATCCGGTTTATTCTTTCTTCCAGCTCCTCGAAGGTAATCACTTCACCTTTTTTTAAAAGACTCAAAACTATATCGATCTCCTTTTCCATCGCCTGCCGGGGAACATCTTTCCAAAATCCGGAAAAGAGAAGTCCGAAGAGGAAGAGTTGCTCTATACGGGATATTATCCTGTCCGTGTCCTGTTCGAAGATCGTCTCTATCTTCCTTCCGAAGTCCAAAACCCTCCTGTTTTTCTCGGACAATTCGGCACCGAACTGGGTGACTTCCAAAACCTTTCTGTACTGAACGAGTCTTTCCCTTATCTTACCGGCTATATCCTTGTCCAGCATCGCCCTGGTCTGATTACCCGCACGGGAGACCGAAAACGAGATGTTTATTGCCGGATTTTGCCCTTTTTTCTGCTTATTTATATCAAAAAATATATGCCCGTCAGTCATGGAAAGGAGGTTGGTCTGGATAAATCCGGATATATCGTTCTCCAGGGTTTCGGCTACCGGAAGTGCGGTTATGCTGACTTCTTTTCCGTCCGGACCCTTTATGTTTCCGGCCCTTTCTATAACTCCGGCGTGAAGATGAAATATATCTCCGGGATAAGCCTCTCTGCCGGGCGGATTCTTGAGAAGTAGGGAGAGTTCACGATAAGCCTTGGCGTGATTACTGAGATCATCGAAAACGATAAGGACGTCATTTCCCATATCCCGAAAGTATTCGGCGACGGTTATCCCGGAAAGGGGGGCCAAATAATGAACTGTCGGGAAATCGTTGGAGGCGGACACCATCATGACCAGCTTTTCAAAGACATTCATCTTTTTCAGGTAGCTTTCAACCGCTTTCAGGGCGGAGGTCTCTTTTCCTATCCCTACATAAACACAAATCGTTCCTTTTCTGGCCTGGTTGGTCATCGCCTGCAAAAGAAGGGTCGTCTTTCCCGTTTTGGCGTCTCCGACGACGACTTCTCTTTGTCCGTAACCGACCGGGACCATTAAATCGACGGCGGTTACTCCGGTTTCCATCGGCCGGTTAACTTCCACTCTGCGAGTAATTCCGGGGGCTTCTCTCTCTATCTTCTTTCTTTCTTTTTTTCCGCCTATCGGCCCTTCTCCGTCAAGTGGAAGGCAGAGCGGATTTACGACTCTTCCCAAAAGCTCACGAGAGACCGGAATTTTAAAAAACTCACCGCTTCTGGCCACTCTTTTTCCTCCACTTACCCTTTTCAAATCAAACATAAGGACCTCGGCGAGGTCCTTTTTGACTTCATAAACCATGCCCGGTTCACCGTCTTCGGTAATTACCATCTCTTTGGTTTTTACCGACGGAAGACCGGAAACGGAGATTATCGACTCATTTACACCCGAGATTTGGCCGATCTCTCCCGTTTTTTCCAAATATTTTTTAAATTTTTCATTTTCCATAACGGATCTCTTCTTTCGGAATTTCAATATCGATTTTATCCAATCTTTTTTCCGAAGAGAGATCGATCCATTTTCCACCGAGTTCGAGCACGGCGCCGGTCATTATTTCCGGGTCCGTTCCGATATCCAAAACGATTTTTCTTTCCAGATTGTCCTCAATCCACCGGCTGATTCTATCAACCGTCTCTTCCCGGGGCCGAAAAGCTATCTTCATCTTCATTACCGGAATCTTCAATAACTCTTCCTCCAGCTTTTCCAAAAGAGCCCTTTTTTCTTCGGGTCTTTCCGGACCACCGGATTTCTCGGAAAATCCGTTTTTTTCGGCTTCCTTCAATTTTTTTTCCAATGAGGCAACGGCTTCCTCCTTATTCCATATCTCTTCTTCCACCTTTCTTCTTTCTTCTTCCACTTCCCTGTTTTTTCGGATTAAAACTCTTCTCTTTTCCTCATCACTTATCTCTCTCATCAACTCCCTGATCTCTTTTTTTTGTGAGCTGAGCTCGGATTCTCTTCGGATAAGCTCTTCTTTTTCTTCTTCCAGGCTGACTTTTTCTTTTTCAAGACCTTCCCTTTTGTCTTCGGTTTGAGTTAAAATTTGATCCAGCTCGGACAAAAGTCGGTTTTCTTTTCTTTTTTGTAAAGAGGCTTGGTCGCTTCTAAAAAGCAACTCCTTGGCCGAATTTATTTCTCCGAGATAAAAATTGAGATCCTCTTTGGTTTTTATCTTCCCGTAGAGTTTTTGTAAAACTTTTTCCATGTTCGGCTTTTTTTAATTTTGAGTTAATCTTCTGAAGCGCTCTTCGATATCTCTGTCGTCTTTATTTTTTTGCTCCGAGACGTTTTGAATTCTAATTCGGTTACCTCTTTCAAATCCGTTTTCATCACTTTCTCTTTTATCGTCTTCAAGTCCGTTACCGGTAAAGCCGACCACTCTCTCCTTTTCCGCTCTTTCCTTTTTTGGCCTTTCGGAAAAGCTTTCCCTTCCGTTTCCGAGAGTAAAGAAATTTTCTTCCCGAGCTTTCTCCAGGGCTTCCAGAACCAGGTCTTCATGAGTGGAAAGATCAACCGCTCTACCGATGACTCTTCTGGAGACGTCCTTTATTATCCTATAGATATTTTTATCTATCTCTTCCATCTTTTTGGTCTTGTAATTTTCTATCTCTCTTTCCGCTCTTTCCGCTTTTCTCCTGACGGTCTCTTCCAAAGGCTTGTAAACCTGATCCATTTTACCCAAAATTTCTTCCGACTTTTCTTTAACCTCCTTTTCCAAAAAGTTTCTTATGTTTGAGTTTTCTTCTTTCCAGCGGGAAATCTCATCCTCAACGGCGCCGGCCATCTCTTTTTTAATTTTTTCATTTTCTCTGGAAACTTCTTCCAGAAAGTTTTTCTCGACTCTTTCCATCTTTTTTTCCAGATCCTTCAGCTTTTCCTTGTAGTCGGAAAGAGCTCTCTCGGAAGTCTCCTGCAAATCCCTTTCTGAAACCGTTTCTCTTTCCCGGTCATACGATCGCTCCTCCGGCTCTCTTTCTCTTTTTTCTTCACTTCTTCCGAGCCTTTCCTCTTTCTCCTCTCTTACTCTGATTTTGGGAGTTTCTCTTCTTCTTTTGGTATCAAATTCAACCTTGCCTCCTTCTCTTCTCGCCGGCTCCGGCTTGGGCTCCGGCTCCGGTTCTCTTTTTCTCTTTTCTTCCAGCTTTTCGAGCTGTTTTATTCCTTCCTTTTTGAGTTCAACCAGCTCCTTTTTTTCCTTTTCATTTCCCTCCTTCAAAATTTTATTCTTTTTTCTTAAAAAGAGAAGCCTTATTATCACTTCCACTATAACCAAAAAGATGACCAGGAGAATGAAAGGAAATATGTAGCTGGAGATGTTCATAAGGATTTAAAAATTAATTAATTTTTATGAAATTCAAGTTTTTGAATTATATCAAATCACAAAAGAATAATAAACACGGAAAGACCGAGTCCGGCCAAAGTCAATATCAAAATACCCAAAAGATTCAGCACCATCGCAAATTTTATACTCCCCTTGGCCAAGGGATTTCTGCTTATCCCTTTCATTCCTTCCCTTAAAGCGGTAGCGAAAGACCTGAAAGCGAATATAAAACTTCCGACGGCGACGAAAAAGGCCAAAATATAACGAATTACTTCCGGAACATCTCTTTCAATGGCGGTAAAGATTCTGCCAAGTGCCTCCCATAGAGTTATCTCGTCCCATTCTCTTTCCACGTCAAAGAGAGCTTCGTGGGGATTAACCAAAACCCTGATCGTTCCCTCTTCTCCGTCAAAGTTTTCCAAAGCTCTTCCGACGACGTATCCGGGAGTCGGGGCTCTTTGCCCTACACCGGGAATTTCCGAAGAAGTTATATAATCTCCCGTTCTAATACCTTCATGCCCTCCGGTCACTCTCATTGTCGTTACTCCCGAGGTGACTATCGGTAGAGTCTCTTCCGTCTCCGTACCGACGGTTATTATCGGATCGGTGGCGACTACGCCCAGTATGTCCGGATCGTATCTTTTTTCCGATCTGACCAATTCACCGTCCTTCTTGACGATTATGTCACCCGGTTCCGCTTCCTCATCGGCGACTATGAAATTGGTGGCCGCTTGAGAAAAGGAGACGTTTTGTCCGTAAACCGAACCGGAAAAAAATAAAAGAACAAGTGAAAAAAATCCCACAAGGGCAAAAAAAGACAAAATCTTTCTTCTTTTTTTAATAAATCTTTTCATATGTTTTGGTGGCCGAAGCGGAAAATTAATCTATCTCTTTTTCAATGTCGTCTATCTCTTTTCTTATTATATTTTCCGACTTATCCAGGGCTTCTTGAAGCCTGTCCCTGATCTCTTTTTCTTCTTTACTGAGGCCGGGCTTGTTGTCGAGCATTTCAACATTCTTTTCTATCTTTTCTCTCAATTCCTTAAAAGAGCTACTGACCGCATCTTGGGCTTCTTTGGTTTCTATCCTGATTCGCTTACGCCAAAAAGAGACTCTGTAAATCGTGTATATTATCACTATTGTCAGACCGATTATTAGGATTATCAGATTATCCATATTTTTTTAATTTATTGATTATTTTCCTCAATTTGATCCTCCTTTATTTTGGCCTCTTCGGTTATCTCCAAAGATTCCCTGAGCTCCTCCAAAAGACGACTTTCACTTCTGCTCAAATCAACCTTACCCTCCAAATATCTTATCTGCTCCTTGATTTTTTCCTCCAGGATTCCGTAAGCTTGTTTTTTGACTTTGACGGTATCGCTATCCTTTTCCAATTCCTGCTTTTCCTTGCTTAGCTGAGCCCAGAGTCTCCAAGCGACTATCAGGCCGGCAAGAATCAAAACTATCAAAATTATGGAAACTATGACTACCGCTCGGCCGGCTCCCACTCTCAAGGTTTCCGGATCGGTGGGCAGACTTCGCGCTCCCCGCTGATTTCTGGCTTCGAGCCAGACTTCGTACGTTCCTTCCGGCAAAACTTTACGATAATCGAAAGATCCGTCTTCACCGGCTCTGACGGTTTCGGCCATCGCCTCGTCCTCATTAATTTTGCGGATAAATACCGCCACTTCGGCCTCCGGAGAAGTGGTTCCCGTAACCCGGAAGTAGCTTCCGGAAGTGACTTCCAAGTCAATTTCCTCTATCTCCAAAGGAATCGGCTCTATGGAAAAGTTAATAAAATCAGCTATTGAGTTTCCGGCTCTGTCAACCGCCCTGACAATCAAAAAGTACTCGTCGGGAGGTAAGGATGACGGCCGATAGGATCCGTTCTCCAACTCTTCGGGCTGAAGCTCGGCGTAAGTTTCATCATTTAAAATCAAGGTGTAGTAATCTATTCCGGAAAGCTCGTCTCTGGTTTGAAATTTGAAAAGGGGCCGGGGGTTTTGAGGGTCTTCTTCATTATCGACTTCCAAGTTGAATCCTTCCGGCGGGGTATTGTCTATTTGAACTCTTCTTCTTGCCACATCCCCCCAACTGTCTCCGGATTGAAACTGGATTGCGAAAAACCAGACTCCGTCCTCCAGATTTTCGGCCTCGTACTCTTCTATGGGCGGGCTGTGAACTTCATCGGGAGTCTCGTCCTCGTCTCGGCTCATTGAAATTCTGACCGCATCCACTTCACCGGGCACATCCCAACTGAAATAAGGTGAGCTGTCCGAGTACCACTGATACTGGTCCGGGTGAGTTAAAGAATCAACCCTGGGCGTCGGCGCTTCGGTCGGTCCGGGGGTCGGATCCGGATCGGGGTCGGGGTCGGGAGTCGGATCGGGGTCGGGTTCGGAAGCCTCTTCAATCGTATAAGTGGCTTGGCCGAAGTCACTGCCCTCGAACAAAACATCTCCCGCCCTCAAAAGTTCTCCCTCTCTGAAACTAACCGAAGCGGATCCCGCTTCGACGGCTCTGAAAGTTACGGTAATTATATTTCCGTTTTGACCGCTGAAAGGACGGGGAGTTCCCCCGGCGAACTCGATCGTTCCCCCAACGTTGGAGAAATCGGGCTCTTCCGGCCACATTCCGAATATGCTGTTGGCATCGGAGACGTTTTGAACTCTTATCAAATCCGAATCGAATTCCAAAACGGCTCCCCCGGTGTCAATATCATCGCTACTGCTGACTACGATATCGACCGAAAAGGTATCTCCGACCCGATGAGAGCCATCGGACGGAGAAAGGGAAAGCCCGGCGTCGGAGCCAAAAACTAAAGAAGGAGAGAGAAGAAGAAAAACCAACATCGCTCCAAAAAAAGACTTGAAGCGATTCAAATTACTTTTTATTAATCCCTCCCTTTTCATCTTTTCTAAAATTTTACCTTTAAGGTGGTAAAACGTCTTCTACATCTTATTATTTATCGGCTGATCTTTATTTGGAAAGTGCTTTTTCTCCCATCACCAAAATTTTTAAAATCGTAATCCATCTTTTTCTCGTAAATATGAAAAATAAAATTATCAAGAAGAAGGCCAATCCGTATTTCCAGGGAAAAGCCCAGAAGACGACCTTTTCCGAATTGAGCGCGGTTTCGTCCATTCCGTAAACTCCGTTCAAGGTGGCGGTGTATCTTATCCCCCACAACCTGTTTTCATCCCACTTTGAATCCACTCTTCGTGTCGCGTCGGGCAATACGTTTCTCGGCTCGACGGGAATCTCGGCCACTTCTCTCCCGAAGAGATCCTCTACGGGAATCGTCGCTTCCGGGCGCAGGTGAACGGTTCCCTCATTTCTAAAACGGGAGCTGAAAGTTACCGGCCCGTATTCGTAATAGTTTTGGGAAGTACTCAAATCAACCGTGGAAAGATCTTCAACCATCTCACCGGGAACGGTCAGAAGAACGAGCGAGGCGATTCTCTGGGTGAGAGTTACTCCGGTGCCCTCGATTTCGGCTTCACCGCTTCCGGCGATAAGTCCGGCGTAATGTCCTCCCGGGTTGGCGTTTTCGGGAACATCGACGGTAAAACGAACATTTTTTTGCTCTCTCGGCTCCAAAGAAAACTCTCTCGGCTCAAAGGTAATCCAGCGGGAAATAGCCATAATATCCAAATCTTCTTCCGGAGAGCTCAAAATGACTCTTCCCTCTTCACCTTCCGGAAACATGTCTTCTATCGTCATCTCCACCTCCACACCGTCTTCATAAGAAGGATTTAAAACTGTTATGTAATCACTCTTCGCCTCTCCTCTTTCTACGGTCATCTCAAAATTGAGCGGAGTGACGGCGATTCTTCTCGACTGGGCCATAGTAAAGCCGGCCGCTAAAAACAAAATAGCGCCGGCTATAAATAGTCCCATTGAATTCTTCCATAGAATTTTTTTCATCTCTAACTTTTTAAGGGAGTGGCGAGCAAAGCCCTTCTGTCAAGATTATGTTCCGGTAAAGGCGGTAATTATTACGCTATCCTCATAATCACCGGCGGGAGTAATATCACTCGCAGCCGCTCTTATGAAAAGCTCTCCGACAGTTTCAAATTCATTTGCTTCTTCACTGGTCAATATGTTGGCCGCGTCACCCAAAATCGGGCCCACGTGATCTCCTTCATCAACGTAAGCATCCGGAACGGTAGTTCCTCCCACACCAATCATGCTGGCACCGTATCCCACATCTCCGGCAATAAGCTCGGTACGTTCGGTGACAGAATCTATTAAGAAGGGATCTTCCTCTACATCTTGCTCGAGACCTTCATTTGTTCCTTCTATCTGCATCGTCCAACCAGGATTACTGGTTCCCAGCTCTATCTCGGTGGAGGCGACTCCCACGTTGGTCGTTCCGTCAGCCTCTACTAAGTCTGGATCCAATTCCAGTGCTTCTTCAACGATGTTTATGTCAAGCCAAGCTTCTACAGTGGCGGTCACCGTAACCGTATCCTCCTCTTCTTCTTGGGCGAAAACCCCGAGTCCGACCGGTCCGGCTATCAAAGCTAAAACCAAAAGAGAGATTATCGTTCCGTTTATCTTTTTTCTGTATTTTAGTATTAATTTTTCCATGTCCATTTAATTTTTTTAAAATTTCGACCTTGTTTGTTTTTTTAATAAATAATTTACCACATAAAATCTTACATTAAAGCTTAAAACGAAGTCCTTTCACTCATAAATAGGTTATCCCATTATAGTTAAATTTTTACTCGCTTGTCAATCCCTTTTCTTTTAAAAGACTACCATATTTCAAAGATAAGTAAAAGCTTTAGTCACCTACTCTTTCTCTCTTGTGCAACGAACCGACATTCCCAGTCCTCTTTCCGACTCGTTTCTCAAAACTCCGGATTGATTTTCTCTCAAGTTTCTGTAAATCGTTCCCGTTTCGGAAGCGACCCAGAAAAAGGCACCCGCTCCTTGTCCGAAAAAAGTGCCGGAATCATACCTGCTTCCGCCCGGAAGAGCGTTAAAGCCGATACACTCATGCGTATCACCGGCGGCGCAATTGAACTCGGCAACGTTCCAATCATCTCCGTCATCCTCAAGCGCTTTCATTTTTGCTCCGGCCGGATCACACTCCAAAGATCCGACTCTCGTTTCTCTGCATCTGTCCGTATCGGAAAGATAACTCTCCAAAACGTGCCAGTCCTCATCGCTCGGAACCGACCATCCTTCCGGACAAAGCCCGGTCATTTCAACGGCATGGAGATTATAAAGATATCCGTAGCGATCGACATTTTCGGGATCATTTCCGTAAGCGACGTAAGCGGGAACTCTTTCTTCTCCCGCTTTTTCCCATTCCCTTCTTTCCGGTTTATGTTCTAAGCTTTCCAGGTCACTGACTCGCAAATTTTCGGCAAACCAGCACTTATCTCCTATCTTTATCTTTTCATACTCGTTTCCGTCCCGCTCATCGACCAATACTCCTTCGCAATCCTCGATTGCGCCTTCCGGTACGGGTAGAGGCGTCTCACCGTTTCTGAAATAAGTAGTGAAAAATAATATTACCGTAACGGCAAAAACCAGGGTGATAATTATGATGACGTGTTTTTCTTCAAATTTTTTGATCATATTTTTACGTTCTAAGACCGATTAAAACCCGAAGGGCGATCTTTATTCTTTTTCTGAGTAAAAGAAGAAGGCCGACAACAAGTAAGATGACACCCCAAAGGATAAAGGGAGTAACGGTTAAAAAGGGAATTTCCGGAGTCTGTTGAAGACTTATCTCTCCTCTGAGCGGGCTGTGTCCACGCAGGTCCAATTTTACCCCGTAGCGTCCTCCGGTCAAGTTGCCGTAAAGACCGGCTAAAGCACCGGTATTTTTCTCACGAACCCAGTCGTCTTCATCTATCGCCAATTTAAAGCGACGACTCTTTCCCGGCAAAATGGTTCGACCGACGAATTCCGTCTTCAAAACATTTCTGCCCGACGAATCGGTAACTATCAAGTCTCCCCGTGGCTGAAGATGGAAAAGGTCATTGTTTCTTATTTCCAAAACGAAGCTATCCGGCTCTCCACGAATAATTTGAAGACTTAGAGGAT
This sequence comes from Candidatus Nealsoniibacteriota bacterium, assembly GCA_003551845.1. Taxonomy (GTDB): domain Bacteria; phylum Patescibacteriota; class Minisyncoccia; order Minisyncoccales; family PWPS01; genus PWPS01. The sequence continues at coordinate 9,018 of PUNQ01000064.1, read as the reverse complement.
TTTCTACGGTCTCGGCCCGGGCGGTCTGAAAAATCCCGAAGTCCTCGGAAGCGATTAAATTTTCCAAAAAAGAAACTCTTTTTTCTGAGGAAAAAGAAAATTCTGTAACTTCCATCAGGTCATAATCCGGATCTTCGGCATCAAGAGCCAATTCGGTGGTGGCGATCATCATCGGCACACCTATCTCCGGAACCGCCCGGGGAGAGGATCCTTCCTCAAAGTCGGGAATCCTCATTCGAAAACGGGTAAAAAAGTAATATCCTCCCGGAGGAGCGTCAGCGGGTATGCTCATCTCGAATCCGAGCCGAGCGTTTTCTCCCGGAGAAAGAATCATCTCCGTTCTTTCGAAGTTTATCCATTCGGTCGGATTTTCCTCACTTTCACTTGTCCCCAAAATGACGTCTCCGGTACCTTCTTCGGCTCCGAAGGGAGTCACACTCACACTTACCGGAAGATGAAAATCGTTGGGATTGTGTAACTTGAACTCGCCCCGATAATCATCTCCGGGAAAGACCATCAATTCCTGCTTTTGAGGGGAAACGGAAAGACCGACACCGCTCTCCGCTTTCAAGGGAAAAATTAAAATCAAAAGCAACAAAACGAGCTTGAAAAGGATTTTCCTATTTTTTGGTTTTAAAATACCCATTTTATAAATTTAATAATTGGTATTGACCATGAAAAATATCGTTCCGCTGTAATCTCCCGGTCTTCTCATCGACGTCGTCGAAATACGATAAAATATGTCGGTTTGCTCGGTTCCGTCGGTAGCCGAATCACTATAAGCGATCGGGTCGGCATTTTCCTGCGAATCACTGAATCCGGCCCAGCAATTGTTGCCGGCTTTCGCCTCGCAAAAATTATGATCAACGAACCTGTCTCCCGTTCCTCCCGGCAGAGCGTCCGCTGTAGTGGTATATCCGAAACCGCACTCGCCGTCCATGTCGCAGGTTTCGTCCCAAGACCCGGGCTGATCATTGTCGTAAGGCCAACGATTTATAAATTCTTCAACCTCTTCTTCTTCATCATAAAATCTAATTTGACCGTCATAATCGGCCCAAGCGGAAACGGTATAGCCGCTCGGATTTCCACTGGTCACCGAAAGGGTCGAACCGGCCTCGTTGGTCCAGATATTGAATTCGTTCAGTTCTCCGATATCGATATCCGGACCGGCACTAAAGGTTATCGAGCTGTCCATTCCGACATACCAGGTTCCTTCTTCCGGTGGTTCGTTGAGGCCGGAATAAGGCTTTTCACCGTTTATTTCCGTCGGGTCTTCTCTGTACCACAGCTCTCCGATTACTCGGTCTTCTTCCTCATCGCCGAAATCGACGGAGGTGATATAGCTTTGACCGTAATCGTCATAATAATCGTAAAAGATAAAGCTTTCCTGGCTGTCTATTTCCAAATTGTATTTATAGGCGACGGTTTCTTCCGGATCGATCCTGTATTCCCTTATTCTGATCGATCCTTCTTCTCCCGGCAAGGGGCTTACCCCCGTTGAATCGGTCCGGGTGGTTTTTTGGGTCGCCCCCTCTTCCCAGTCGCTTCCGTCGTGACGAAAAACGGTATTTTGAGGTGTTTCCGAATTTTCGGAAACGGTAATTGAATCTTCCTCGGTTTCTATATCCATATCTTCATCCGCCTGCATTACCACATGAATTCCCAAATACCAATCCACATAAAGGACTCCTCCGTTTACCGTTACCTGACCGGTTTTGGCGTTTAAAAAGGTGACTTCTCCGTCTTCGACGGTGGTCGAATCGGGAGCGGTTTCCGAACCGTTTTCATATAACCATTCTCCGTCATTATTGAATATTATATCATAAAAAGGTGATCCTCCGTCGATGATTTGCTCATTACCGTTGGAGTCGAAGATAACCGTCGATTGATTATGTAAAAAGCTTCCTTGGTTTCCCCAGCTTCCTCCGACGGTAAGCTGAGAGGGTAAGACGACTTCTCCTTCATTTATTACGAAATCATTATTTACGACCGCCTCGTCGGAAAAACTCCATTCTCCCGAACCATAGAAAGTAAGATCTTCAAAAGTGCTCGCACTCATATCTCCGGCAAGGGTTTGCCCGCTTACTTGAGATGTAAACGTTACGCTCTGACCTTCCGAAGCGGAAAATGTTCCTTGATTAATATAGCTTCCACCCACCGAGAGAACGTTTGTTTCCATATCGACTTCCGCTCCGATTTCTATCTCCAAATCTCCTTCCACGGTTCCCTGAGTGGTTGCCGGAGGGGTGGTAACTTCACCACCGGGAATGAAAATTGAATTCTCGGAAACGATCAATCGATGGCCGGAAGAAAGAACCAAGTCGCCCTCGGAAACATCGAAGGGGGTGTCCGTAAGGTAGTGTCCGACATCCTGATTGCTTATCGGTCCGGGAGTCTCATGTCTTAAAAAGACGGTATTCAAATATATGTCCAAGTCGGTTATATCTTGATCATTTCCCGGATAAAGAGTTATTGTCGCCGCCGACTCACCGGTCTCGGAATCGTTTATGAAGACGGTAATCGGGTCGTCTTCTTCAAACAAAGAGTCGTCTTCTTCAAATTGATACGTCCCGTCTACTGCGGATGCGGAAGTTTCGGCGATGAAATCTCCTCCGGCAGCTAAAACCACAACCGATTCTTCGGTGGAATGATTTTCTCCGTCAACGTCAAAAACGGTTCCGGATACGGTTATCGTATCTATGATTTCAAATTCGTCGGAGATAGCATCCTCGGCAACCCCATCAACCGTGAAAGTGAGTTGATAAAATCCTCTTTCATTAATCTCCAAGTCGGTAAATGCGGCCAGTCCGTCCTCATCGGTCGGTACGGTCGTCGTTCCCGCGGAAAAGTCTCCGTCCACCGATACGGTAACGTCAACCGCTTCGGTCGGGTTGCCGAACTCGTCTTCAACCAATGCGGTCGGCGGACCTTCTATGGCTTCTCCAGCTACGGTGGTTTCGGGCTGAACTTCAACGGAAACCTGATCCGGATCGGCGGCATTTATTTCAAAAGGAACTGAAATGATAAACTCGGAAACTTCCGGAGAATTGAATTCCAGCTCGTACATGCCGGCCTCGGTTAAAACTAAATCATCAAATGCGGCCAGTCCGTCCTCATCGGTCGGTACGGTCAGTGTGCCGGAGGCAAATCCATCACTTACGGAAACGGTAATCTCATATCCGGACTCTTCAATTATATTTCCGTACTGATCTTCCAAACCGGCGGTCGGCGGACCCTCGATCGGCTGGCCGGCTTCTGTGTCTTGGGGCTGAACATCTATAAAAATTTGATCGGGTCCGGCGGGGGTGATTTCAAATTCGTCGGAGACGGCCGGCTCTACTTCTTCAACATCAAAGGTGAGTTGATAAGTTCCCACTTCGTCGATAATTAAATCGGTAAATGCGGCCAGTCCGTCTTCATCGGTAGGTACCGTCGTCGTCCCGTCGGAAAAGTCTCCGTCCACCGATACGGTAACGTCAACCGCTTCGGTCGGATTACCGAACTCGTCTTCGACCAATGCGGTCGGCGGACCTTCTATGGCTTCTCCGGCTACGGTGGTTTCGGGCTGGACTTCAACCGAAACGGAATCCGGATCGGCGACATTTATTACGAAGGGTTCACTGGTAGCCGAATCCACTTCATCAACATCAAAGGTGAGTTGATAAGTTCCCACTTCGTCGATAATTAAATCGGTAAATGCGGCCAGTCCGTCTTCATCGGTAGGTGCCGTCGTCGTCCCGTCGGAAAAGTCTCCGTCCACCGATACGGTAACGTCAACCGCTTCGGTCGGATTACCGAACTCGTCTTCGACCAATGCGGTCGGCGGGCCTTCTATCGGCTCTCCGGCGACGGTGGTTTCGGGCTGGACTTCAACCGAAACGGAATCCGGATCGGCGAAAGTAATTTCAAATTCATCCGAAAGGGTGGTTACAATACCTTCCGATCCGCTGAAAAGAAGCTCGTAAGTTCCCATCTGCTCTGTGCGTAAATTATCAAAGACGGCTACTCCATCCTCATTTGTCTCTACGGTTGTCGTCCCGTCGGAAAAGCTTCCTCCGACAAGGCCCACCGTAATAGTTTCATCTTCCAAAAGATTTCCGTATTGATCGGTTGCAATTACCGTCGGCGGGCCTTCTATCGGCTCTCCGGCGACGGTGGTTTCGGGCTGGACTTCAATTGATATGTCGTCGAGATCCGCTTGAAGTATCTCGAAGGTGTCGGAGACGACTTCCTGTGCAACTCCATCAGCCGTAAAGGTGAGTTGATAGCTGTCCGCCTCATTTATTATCAGGTCGTCGAATACGGCCAGTCCGTTCTCATCTGTCGGTACGGTTGTCGTGCCGTCGGAAAACTCTCCGTCAACACTTACCGTAACATCATTTCCTTCAATCGGATTGTTGAATTCGTCTTCAACCAATGCGGTCGGCGGGCCTTCTATCGGCTCTCCGGCGACGGTGGTTTCGGGCTGGACTTCAACGGAAACGGTATCCGGGTCGGCGAAAGTAATTTCAAATTCGTCGGTTGTCGCTGAGGTTAATCCGTCACCGCTGAAAGTAAGCTGATAGCTGTCTGCCTGATTTATTATAAGATCATCGAATACGGCCAGTCCGTTCTCATCTGTCGGTACGGTTGTCGTGCCATCGGAAAAGTCTCCATCAACACTTACCGTAACACTTACCCCTTCTTCATAAACCCTGTTTCCGTATTCGTCTTCCAAGCCGGCGGTCGGTGGTCCCTCAATCGGCTCTCCGGCGGTTGTGTCTTGGGGTTGGGTTTCAACATACAACTCATCCGGGTCGGCGGGGAAGATTTCAAAAATATCCGAAGTGATTGACTCCATTCCGTCGGTGCTGAAGGTAAGCTGATAGTCATCCGCCTCGTTTATTATCAGGTCATCGAATACGGCCAGTCCGTTCTCATCTGTCGGTACGGTTGTCGTGCCATCGGAAAAGTCTCCATCAACACTTACCGTAACACTTACCCCTTCTTCCTCGACTCTATTTCCGTATTCATCTTCCAAAGCTACTGCCGGGGGACCTTCTATGGTTTGGCCGGCTTCTGTGTCTTGGGGCTGAACGCTTATTGAAATTTGATCCGCAGGAGCGGCTTCAATAAGGAACTGATCGGAAACGGCTTCCTCGGCAACTCCTTCTGCCGTAAAGGTGAGCTGATACTCATCCGGAATCTCAATAACCAAATCGTCAAAGATAGCCAGTCCGTCCTCATTGGTCTCTACGGTTGTCGTGCCGTCGGAAAACTCTCCGTCAACACTTACCGTAACATCATTTCCTTCGATCGGATTGTTGAACTCGTCTTCGACCAATGCGGTCGGTGGTCCCTCAATCGGCTCTCCGGCGACGGTGGTTTCGGGCTGGACACTTACCGAAACCTGATCCGGATCGGCGAAAGTGATTTCGAATTCGTCGGAGACCGCATCTTCCGCAATTTCCTGAGCGTTAAAAGTAAGTTGATAGCTGTCCGCCTCATTTATTATCAGGTCATCGAATACGGCCAGTCCGTCCTCATCGGTCGGCACGGTCATAGTGCCGTCGGAAAAGTCTCCGTCAACACTTACCGTAACATCATTTCCTTCAATCGGGTTACCGAACTCGTCTTCGACCAAGGCGGTCGGCGGGCCTTCTACGGCTTCTCCGGCGACGGTGGTTTCGGGCTGGACACTTACCGAAACCTGATCCGGATCGGCGGGGAAGACTTCAAAGATATCGGTGTCGACGGAGTCGACTCCTTCGCTTGAAAAGGTTAGTTGATAGTCATCCGCCTCATTTATTATCAGGTCGTCGAAGACGGCTACGCCGTTGATGTCCGTGGCGACAGTCGTCGTGCCGGATGAAAAGCCGCCGTCTACCGATACGGTAATGTCAACCGAATCAATCCGGTTTCCGAATTCGTCTTCAAGAGCTACCGTCGGTGGGCCGCCTATTATTTGACCGGCTTCTGTATCTTGGGGCTGAGTGTCAACTAAAATATTGTCCGGATCGGCCGGATATACCGTAAAGGGATCGGAAACAACCTCTTCCGTTACCCCTTCGGCATTAAAAATTAATTCATAAGTGCCCGCCTCGGTCACCACCAAATCGTCAAAGATAGCCAATCCGTCCGAATCGGTTTCTACCGAAGTAATGCCGGAAGAAAAGTCTGTGCCGTCTACCGATACGGTAACGTCGGTCCCCTCGGTCGGGTTACCGAACTCGTCTTCAACCAAGGCGGTCGGCGGGCCTTCGATCGGCTGACCGGCTTCTGTGTCTTGGGGCTGAGTGTCCACAAAGGTTTGATCCGGGTCGGAGTGAAAGATTTCAAAAAGATTTGAAAATGTCGACTCCGGCACTTCTTCGGAATTGAATTCAAGCTCATATACACCCGCCTCGGTCACCACCAAATCGTCAAAGATAGCCAATCCGTCCGAGTCTGTTTCTATTGCAGTATCTCCGGAAGAAAAGTCTGTGCCGTCAATATCAACCGTGATTTGATTTCCACTTTCTTCAATCCGGTTTCCGAATTCGTCTTCAAGAGCTACCGTCGGGGGGCCGCCGATTATTTGACCGGCTTCTGTGTCTTGGGGCTGAATGTCAACTAAAATATTGTCCGGATCGGCCGGATATACCGTAAAGGGATCCGACGTTTCATTGTCCACTTCTTCCACACTAAAAATTAATTCATAAGTATCCGCCTCGGTCACCACCAAATCGTCAAAGATAGCCAATCCCTCCGAATCGGTCTCTACCGTAGTGGTGCCGGAAGATATACTTCCTCCGATAAGATTGACCGTAACGTCGGTCTCTTGAACCGGATTTCCGAATTGGTCGGTAACCAGTGCGGTCGGCGGGCCTTCTATCGGCTGACCGGCTTCTGTGTCTTGGGGCTGAACTTCTACGGAAACCTGATCGGGTCCGGCGGGAGTGATTTCGAATTCTTCGGAGACGGCTTCCTCGGCAACTCCTTCGGCCGTAAAGGTGAGCTGATAAGTTCCCGTGTTCTCCATCACCAAATTATCGAATACGGCCAGTCCGCTTGAATTCGTGCCTACGGTCGTTGTTCCCGAGTAGAATCCCCCGTCAACACTTACCGTAACGTCGGTCTCTTGAACCGGATTTCCGAATTGGTCGGTAACCAGTGCGGTCGGCGGGCCTTCTATCGGCTGACCGGCTTCTGTGTCTTGGGGCTGAACTTCAACGGAAACCTGATCCGAATCGGCGGGTAAAATTTGAAAATTATCGGTATTTATAGAATCAACCCCGTCACTGCTGAAAGTTAATTGATACGTGTCCGCCTGATTTATTATGAGATCGTCGAATACGGCCAGTCCGTCCGAGTCGGTATTTACCGTAGTCGTTCCGGCGGAAAACCCGCCTTCCACGAAAGCCGTAATTTCATGCCCGCTTTCTTCAATCAGATTACCAAACTCGTCTTCCAGGCCGGCCGTCGGCGGGCCTTCTATCGGCTGACCGGCTTCTGTGTCTTGGGGCTGAGTTTCTATGATTAAATCGTCCGGATCGGCGGGTGTAATTTCAAATTCTTCGGAGACGGCGGAGTCGAGATCCTGAGAACTGAAAGTTAATTGATACGTGTCCGCCTGATTTATTATGAGATCGTCGAATACGGCCAACCCCTGATCATTTGTTGGTACAGTCATTGTGCCGGAGTCAAAATCTCCATCAACCGAAACGGTAATATCTACCCCTTCCACCTGAACCGGATTTCCTTCTTCGTCTTCCAGGCCGGCCGTCGGCGGGCCTTCTATCGTCTGACCGGCTTCGGTGTCTTGGGGCTGGGTTTCTATTCTTACCGCTTCCGGAACGGTGGCCTGAACGTTAAAACTGTCGGAAACCAAATCTTCATAAATTCCGTCTATATCAAAAATAATTTCATAAGTTCCGGATTGACCGACGGTCAAATCATCAAAAACGGCTAATCCGTCCGAGTCGGTCTCTACCGAAGTGGTGCCGGAAGAAAAGTCTCCCTGGCTCAAAGAAGCATCTACGTCCACTCCCTCTATCGGATTGTCGTACTGATCGGTTACCGACACCGTCGGTGGGCCGCCGATCGGCTCTCCCACGGCGGCATCTTCCGGCTGAACTTCAATTGATCCCTCTTGCGGATCATCCGGTAAAATATTAAACGGATCCGAAATCGTGCCATCTTCAAACTCTTCGGCGTTGAAAGCTAATTGATAATTTCCCGCTTCTTCAATTACCAAATTGTCAAAAGTGGCCACTCCGTCACTGTCGGTGCTTCTCGTCAATGAGCCCCAGCTGAAGCTTGTTCCGTCCACCGAAACGGTTATATCTATACCTCCCAAAGAAGCGGCATTACCGTATTCATCTATGGTTCCGACGGCGGGGGGTCCTCCTATAATTTCTCCGGCGACGGTGTCTTCCGGTTCTTCATAAACGGCCAACCCCTCCGGATCTCCGGCTTCAATGGTAAACGGTTCCGAAGTGGTATCCACCTGATACCCTTCCACTTCGAAGTCGATTTCATATGTTCCGGCATTATTCAAAATCAAATCATCAAAAGTGGCCAACCCGTCTTCATCCGTGCTTCGAGTTGAAGTCCCCGAATCGAAAGTTTGTCCCAAAATATTCGCGGTAACATCGGCATCTTCAACCGGATTATTGTATTGATCAACCACTTTAGCCGTCGGTGGACCGCCGATCACTTCTCCTACGGAAGTGTCTTCCGGTTGAGTTATTACGGCAATGTCATCCGGGCTATCTGGAAGAATTTCAAAGCGGGCGGAAACGGCATCGGCCAAAATTCCTTCCGCATTAAAGTTTAACCTATGAGTTCCGGCCTCTTCTATAACCAAATCGTCAAATTGAGCCATTCCGTTTGCATCGGTTGTTACCGTAGTCGTTCCCGAAGCAAAGTTTCCGTCAATAACACTAACCGTAACATCCGTTCCCTGAACCGGATTACCGCTATCGTCTTCCACTACCGCGGTCGGTGGACCGCCAATAATCTCTCCGGCAGTCGTGTCTTCGGGCTGGACGCTTACCG
>PUNQ01000004.1 GCA_003551845.1 Candidatus Nealsoniibacteriota bacterium | reverse complement strand
TTTCGACATATTTTTCAACCAGACTTTCAAACTTTGATCTCGTCAAGCTGTAGTTAAGATGTTTGGGGCCGTCTTCATCGGAGGTAACGAACGGGATATTTATCTCCGTCTTTTTGGTTGTGGATAATTCAATTTTTGCTTTTTCCGCCGCCTCTTTCAGTCTTTGAAGAGCCAACTTGTCTTCTGCAAGATCAATTCCGTTTTCATTTTTAAATTTTTCAATCATCCACTTTAAGATCTCATTGTCAAAATCTTCACCACCCAGATGACTGTCGCCGCCACTGGCTTTAACTTCTATTGTGTCATCTCCAACCTCCAAAACGGAAACATCAAAGGTTCCTCCTCCGAAGTCGTAGACCAAAACTTTTTGATCAGTTTTTTGATTGAGTCCGTATGCGAGCGCTGCCGCAGTCGGCTCATTGATTACTCTCTTAACTTTGAATCCTGCAATTTCTCCGGCGACCTTGGTAGCTTTTCTTTGAGAGTCATCGAAATAAGCCGGGACGGTTATTATGGCCTCCTTAATCTCTTCTCCGATTTTTTCTTCGGCATCTTTTTTTAATTTTTGAAGAACCATCGCCGATATTTCGGGAACTTTTTTCCATTTGTTGTCGAACTTTATCTCTACCCCCTCTCCGTCTTTTTCCTTTCTTATTTCGTAGGGAAGATTATTTTTGCTTTCCTTTACTTCTTTGCTGTCGTAATGTCTACCTATCAGTCTTTTTGCGGCGAAAATCGTATTTTCCGGATTGGTTACCTGTTGTCTTCTGGCTATCGATCCGACAAGCCTTTCCCCTTTTTTACTTATCGCAACTACCGAAGGGGTTGTCCTGTCTCCTTCTTTGTTTTCGAGTATTTTCGGATCTCCCCCTTCAACGACAGCCATCGCTGAAAAAGTCGTACCCAGATCTATTCCTAAAATTTTGCTCATTTTTTTGACTGATGACTTGTAGTTTTTTAACTATTTGCCATCCGTCGGTTAATTTTCAATTATTATTTAGCGACTTTTACTTTTGCCGGTCTTAAAAGTTCACCGTCCAAAAGATATCCCTTATTGACTTCTTCCACTATTTTACCACTTTCGATTTTATCGGAATCAACCATTGCTACCGCTTCATGAAGATTGGGATCGAATTCTTTTCCTTCCGTTTTCAGCTCTTCGACTCCGTGGGTATGTAAAAATTTTTTGAATTGTTTTTTAATACTGATGAGCCCGGAAAGATAGTTGTCTTCTTTTTTGCTTTTCCTTATATTCTTTTCCGCGAGATCAAAGCTGTCCAAAATATCCAAAACATCTCGCATTATTTTTACTTTTTCTCTTTTTTTAGCTTTTGCTAACCTTGCTTGTTCATTCTTTTTATAATTGATAAAGTCGGCACGAGCTCTTTTCCATCCGTTTAAAAATTCTTGTTTTTCTCTTCTCAGCTTTTCCGTTTCTTCCGAATTATTTTCTTCGATTTGATTTTTATCGCTCTCTTTCTCTTTATTTTTTTTCTCCTCATTTTTTTTGTTATTCATGGTCGTCTTCCAACAGTCTTATTAGTGAATTGAATATGGCTATATTTTTATCGTAAGGCATTCTTTTCGGTCCCAAAATAGCCAAAAGAGCTTTTTTATTACCGGCAAAAGAACATTTTGAAACGAGAATTGAAAAGTCTTCGGAATGGAAAGGCCCTTCGCTTCCGATATATATCTTTATTTTTTGATCTTCCAATTCGTTTGAAAGCTTGTCATACCATCGGTTTTCGAATTCTTTTACCAGATTTAAAAAAGAGTGAATCTTTTTTATGTCTTCGAATTCCGGTGAGTGGAGAGTTTCTTCAAAACCGTCTTTCCAGTAAAAATCATGTTCGGAAAGATAAGAATAAGTCAAGGAACTTGAAATGGTGGCTAAAAAGCCGGTCAATTCTCGTAAAAAAGTAATTTCATCTTTTATTCTCTTTTCAATTTTTCGGACTTCACGAACCAGGTTCCGGTTTTTAAAGTGTTCTTCCTTTTCGAGAATTTTATTTACAAAATACCTATATCCTTTGTCCGAAGGCACCCTTCCCGCGGAAGTGTGAGGTTGTGACAAGTAGTCCAAATCGGTTAATTTTTTAAGATCGTTTCTGATTGTTGCCGGAGAAACACCCAATGAAAAGTTTTTTTGAATGTGATGAGAGCTAATCGGCTCTCCCAACTCAATATACTCTCTGATGACTATTTCCAGGATTCGCCGTTGTCGCTTTGTTATATCCATGAATTTGGACTACTGAATATCTTCTGCCATTAATGATAAAAAATTAGCAGTCTAATGTCAAGAGTGATAATAGGAGTCTTTTTTCAATTACATGTCAAAGAAACTCCATTTTCTTCAAAGAATTGAGAGCCGATTTTTTAAATAAGAAACTTATCGCTATTGAAGAAAGTATGAACAGTATCAGAAGAAAACGGTTTTTTCCCGAAATTATATTAAAAAGTAGATACGATCCCGAAGCTGCATAAAATAAAGCTATTAATGTAAAAGCGATGCCGGGAGCGGAAGTACTAAGTTTTTGAGGGTCATCGGTTTTAAAATTAATAAAGATAGTGCCCAGGGAAAGCCCTATCCGAGTCAAGGTAAAGATGGAAACCGACATTATCAAAAATGATAAAAGACCGATCTCCAAGGAAATTTCCAAGGAAACCAGATATAAGAGTAAAGCCATCAGCCCGATGAAGAAAAGTAATAATGAATAAAAATTATATTTTACTTCGAATATCTTTTTAAAATCAATCGGTGCGGAACCCAATATCCAGGAAGTGCTTCCTTCTTGGCTCAGTGAAGGGAAGACGAACCTCAATATCAGGGCGCTTGTAAAAAAAAGAATTACTCCCATTTGTAAGCCGGAAATCAGTGCCGAAGTCGATAAATCGTTGCCGGCTATTTCGGTATAACGAGCAAGAAGATTTATCACACCAACCTGAGCAAGCATCAGAATCGTTAAAAATCCCAACCAGAACAAATTTTTGGAAGATCTGAAATTGAATAGCAATTCTTTTTTAAAAATCGTATCTTCTTTTGATTTCGGCATGACGGGTATTATTCGAGTTTTGAATTTTTTTGTTTCCGGTTTCGCTTCAAACGAAGCTTCTCGGAATAATTGCCAGATGTATAAAAATTTTCTTTTTAAAATTATGAATAGAAGCAAGATTGCCGAAAAAACAATCAAAACTGGAATCGTATTCCCAAGCACCTCCTCGATGTTTTCCAGTTGGGAATAAAAAATTGCCGCTGCCGGAAAATAAGATGGAAAAATTGAAAAATTATCTTTGAGATAAGTTAAGTCGGGGTCGATCGCTTCCTGAACTTGAAATAATGTTGATATGTCCACGGCTACAATTCGTGACCAGATTAAGCCACCCATTAAAATAGAGATTAATCCGACCGAGAAAGACAACACCTTGAAACTCTTTATTTTTAAAGATTTTAAAATTAAAGAAATTAAAAATATGATCACTATCGCCGCACCACTGACGAAAATTGAAAAAAACAAAATATTGACTGTAATTAACAGAAAATATGAGTGTGAAAAATTAAAGACATTTTGAACGGCCAAAAGCAGAGGTAAAGCTAAAATAAGCAGAGGCCAAGAGGAATCGATGAGAGCCCTAAAAAATTTGATCCAAGAAAGATTTTCAAACTCGGGTGTCGCCATTATCCAATCATCCGCTTCATTTTTGAAAAAATTGAAAAGACCGAATATTGAGCTGCTCACAAATATTAGAAATCCGGTTATTAAAAAAAATAATTGATAGATATAGAAGGGAATTGCTTGTGTTAAGAAGGGATCCGTTCCTTCTTGAGTCAAAATTAATCCTTCTCGAGTGAATTGAAAAATTGCGAAGGCTAATAGAAAAATAGCTAAAAGCATTAGTGATGCTACTAAAAACCTCGATTTCCGATCTTCCTGAAAATATCTTTTTATTCTTTTTATATAATAACTTAGAAATTCTTTAATCATTTCTGCTGAAGTAGTGATATATTTCTAATAGTGAAGCTTCGGGGTTGTCCATTTTTTCTCTCAAATTATTAATCTCTCCGACCTCTACCAACTTTCCACGATGCAGTATGCCGATTCTGTCCGAATATTTTTCAGCTACGGGAAGTGTGTGAGTAGCCATAAAAATGGATCCTCCTCGAGAGACGAATTCATTGAAAAGCTTCATGGCCGTTTCCGCGGCTTCGGGATCCAGACCGACGATCGGCTCATCCACCAAGATAATATCCGGATCATGTAATAAAGCCGCTAATATTGTAAATTTTTGTTTATTTCCCCGAGAATAATTTTCAAAATATTTTTTTTCGACACCTTTCAAACCGAATTGATTTAACAGGTCGGGAACCTTGTTCATAATTTCCTTTTTTTCGAGCCCATATAAGCTTCCGGAAAAAAATAAAAATTCCTCCCCGGTTATATGTGTCCAAATTTTGGGTTCGTCGGGAACGTATCCCATCTCGGCCTTAACTTTTTGCGGCTCTTTTTTTATGCTGTTTTCATTTAAGAACACATCTCCTTTAGTCGGATGCAGCAACCCCAAAACATTTTTAATTATGGTGGTTTTTCCCGATCCGTTCGGGCCGATAACGGTAAAAAACTCTCCCGCCTCGACTTTGAGATTTATGTTTTCTACAGCCGTAAAATCTCCGAATCTTTTTGTCAGGTTTTTTATCTCAAGCATCTTTTATGTATTTATTTTTTAAATCGGTAGTTTTAAGTTCAAAGCTTTGACCGTGGCCGGGATAAATAATCATTCCGATACGGAGAATTTCGGACAGCCGATCCAGGGATTTTTTCATCGATTCCATCGATCCGCCGGGTAGATCGACTCTACCGTGATCATTTTTAAAAATGGTGTCTCCGGTAAAGGCGAAGTCATTACCGATTATGCAAATGGAATTTTTCGTGTGACCGGGAGTTTTTATGACATTCAGTTTCATCTCCCCTACATTTAAATTTTTTGTAAGAGTTTTTTTCTCAATATTAAAATGACTTTCCAATTCATTTACCGCTCCTACGTGATCATAATGATCATGCGTGGTGACTATATTTTTTAAAAACCCATTTAAATTATTGATCTCTTGAATTATTCTTTCGCTTTCAGCTCCCGGATCAATAACCAAAATCTCCCCTTTTGAAAGGAGAAGGTGGCAATTGGTCTTTAAGGAACCGACTTTTATCGTTCTGATCTTCATATTCTGAAAAAACTGATAAAGGTTAGATACGCTCCGATGATTAAGGTTAAAATGAGTGATATTTTGACCGGCACCAAGGAGTCGATATTTCGTATCGTTTTTATTATTTTACCCATAAAGAGCAAACGAAAAATTCCTTCGGCCAAGAGCAACCAGCCGACTAAACTGATCATTCCTCGCCAAGAAAATTCCCAAATATTGTGAATTGAGATAACTATTATTCCCGATATGGTAAAAATAAAGCCGGTTACCAGAAGCAATTCTTCCGAAATGAGAGTGCGAAGTCCGGCCTTCAGCGCCTTTTTGTTAAAAAGCATGATTGCGGAAAGTATCAGAAGTGAAAGTCCCAAAACTCTTGTTAAAATTTCTTCCGTCATAATTTTATTTTATTGAACTCTTTAAATAGTTGAGAATTATTTTTATAGTGAATTGAATCGATGCCGAAATCTTTTGCGGCGATGACGTTTGTTGAACTGTCGTCTATGAAAAGGCATCGGTCAGCTGATTTTTCTATTTTTGTTAAAATCAATTGATAAGCTCTCGGATCCGGCTTTCTTACCGGGCTGTTTTTGGGGCTGCTTACCACCTCGAAGAGGTCATCGATACCCATTTTTTTTAGTCGTACTGAAAAATCAGCCGGAAAATTAGTCAAAATGGAAAAAGAAAAATCATCATTTCTTTTTCTCATCCAATTTATAAGTTCATCATTTAATCCGTTCGCCTGTTCGAGCACTCCCTGCCAATCAAATATTATATGATCATATTTCGGCATAAATTTAATTTAAAGAGGGGCCGTTACTCCCCTCTTTGTTCTTGCTTTAAATTATCATCCCTATCTTCTTTAAGCCGCTTCCGATTGCTCCTTGGAGTCTTCTTTCCGGCCCGACTTCGGGAGATTTCTTTTCACAGCGAGACTTCTTTCGAGAGCTTTTCTTTTTTGAAATTTCGGAAGCGCGTTTCATTTTATCTCCCTCCTTTTATCAATATATAATAATTCAGTTTATTTTCAAGTTAAATTATCTTTCGAATAGAAAGTTTTAGAAAATAAATTAAAAAATTGAATATTAAGATTACGGTTGAAATCGAAACGATTAGAGCTAAAAAACTTTCCACTTCCCGGAGAGCGGATTTGTTAAAAAAAAGATTTGTCCGAGATAGAATAAGTAGAAAAAAAATTGTGAAAAATAAACCGAAAATAGCATTTTTTAAATCTCTTTTTGAAGGGATCATGCACATTATTATGCTTCCAATCAGATATAAAAAGCCCCAAAATTCATAATTTGAAAAATTGGGTCTCAGTTCGTAAAAGAGATCTCTGAAAAAAGCAAAGGAGAAGTCCGGATACGGAAGGTCGAGATGAAGAAAAGCCACTGAAAAATGGATCAAAATTAGCCCGATAAATAGTGGAAAAAATGATATTATCGGCTTTCCGATTATCGGCACTTTTGGCTTTCGATGTTTTACATAGCCACCCTTTAAGGAAAAGAGTTTAATCTCTTTTACCTTAGCCCCGGTTATAAGGCAACCGAAAAGATGAGAAATTTCATGAATTACAATTCCGGGAAAAAGCAAAACAACCCCCGCCTTTCCGGGAAAATTTTTTCTAAAAAGAGAAAGATTCAAAAGGCTCATTCCGGAAACCAAGATGACAAAAAAGAGCGTCCTTGCAATTAAATTATTCATTCCGAATCCCGATCGTTTTGGTTATGGTTTTTACAGCGGAATCACTTTTCCTTCTTCGTCATAAAGAGAGATTGCGTTATGCGGGCATGATTTTGCAGCCGAAAGAAGCGTTTCTTTATTTACTTTATTTGACTCATCGACCACCGCTTTACCTTCATCATCAAGTTGAAAAATTTGTGGTGCAATGGATACGCAGGCACCCACACCGGCGCAAGAATCTCTATTTACCTCTATTTTTTTAATTTCTCCTGAAAAAGTGCTCATTTTGATAATAAATTTTTTTCGACCTTTATTTTATCCGCTTTTTTCCTTTTCGGGCCAAAATTTATTTACCGAACCTTCTCTTCCTTTTTGAATAATCTTCGAGTGCTTTTTCAAATTCCCGCTCATCGAAATCGGGCCACAATTTATCCGAAAAATAGAGTTCGGCATAAGCTAATTTCCACAGCATGAAATTGGATATTCGTTTTTCTTTTCCGGTTCTTATCAAAAGGTCAATATCGGGCAAGTCTTCGCTCCACAGTCTTTTTTCAAATTCATCTTCGGTTATTTTCTCTTTTTCTTCTTTAATTAATTTTGATGCCGCATTGACGATTTCACTTCTACCACCGTAATTCAAGGCTAAGCTGAAAATCATCTTTGAGTTTTCTTTCGTTCTTTTTTCCGCTTCTTCGATTGCTTCTTCCAAACTGCGAGGAAGATCTTTTCTTTCTCCCAATATTTTTATTTTGATATCCTTACTTTCCAGATCTTCGGAAAGTCCTTTTTTCAGATTTTTTTCCAAAAGATCCATTAAATAATCAACTTCGTCCGGGTCCCTGTTGAAGTTTTCCGTGGAAAAAACAAAGAAAGTGAGATATTTCAAATTTTTTTTCAGAGCCCAATTTGCGGTTTTTTTAATTCTATCGACACCTTTTGAATGGCCGTTGTATTTGGATTGGCCTCTTTTTTTCGCCCATCTCCTATTTCCGTCGGGAATAATTGCTATGTGAATTGGATTTTTGTCTTCGGTCATCTTTTTATTTTTAAATTGAGTTTGAACACTTAATATTACAGTATATTGAATTTACATCAAGTTTCGGCCGAAAAATGCAATTTAAGCCAAAACACTTTCCTTGGTTGAATCCAGAACGAAGAGATTGGAACCGGTCTTAATTTCCGCAATTTTATATATTGAAGGGATGTCTTCCTTTTCGAATGGAAAGATATGCAAATTCCCGGCATTGGTTTTTTTCAAAGCTTCATAAAAATCAGTCGTTTCAACTTTAATTTTGGTGCTGTGCGGAAATCTGGATTCATAGATTAATTTATGAAAATATTTCTCCGCCTTTTTTTCATTTTTTTCATCAGTGCACATTCTAAGGACAATATTTCCTTTCCAGTTTTGTTCCAGGCTGTAAGCGATGAGAAGCGCCAAATCATAATGACGAAATTCAAAAATATCTTCCTTGAGAACCTTGGGAGTGATCCAGACGTTTATATCGCTTTCGGCCCTCAGTCCCAAATTTTCACTACCCTCGTAAAGAAGTAAGCCGTATTTATTGGCTGTGGAAGAATCGATTATTTTTTGCAAGTCTCCCGGCTGTAACTTGGGTGGGTCGTAAGGAAGAAAAAGAATATTCGGAGAAAAAACTTGACTTTGAATGGCCTCAATTGAAACGATCAATGAACTGATATAGTCGGTTGCATGAATCGTCGAATATGATGTAAAGATCTTTTCACCGTCAAATTTTTTAACCAATTTCGGGAGCTTTTTTATTTCTCTATTTAACTCTTCTTCG
>PUNQ01000051.1 GCA_003551845.1 Candidatus Nealsoniibacteriota bacterium | reverse complement strand
TTTTTCCATATTCTGATTTAATTGATTAATTCTATAAAAGAATGGAATTACATTCACTTTTAAGGCCAATTATTTTTTATCATAACTTAGTAATTGAGATGAAGAACTCTTTTTATACCGTATTAAAACGCTGTTGGTAGATATTATTTTTATTTTTAAAGTTATCCGTGTTATAATTTTCAAAGCTCATAGAATTATTTTAGTGAATAGTAAAAATTAATTTTAAAGTGAGATTGCGGAAAGTTTTGCAATTTTACTGTTTTAGATAAAGATAATTAGAGTTAATTTTATTTTTATATGCGTAACAGGTTTGTTGACATACTGGAGGAATATAATTTTATCTTTAAAGGTATTAAAACTGTATTATCAATTTTGGGACTAATTTTCATCACTTTGATTTTATCCATTTTTATTTATGGGTATTTTTATATTGGAAATTACGAGGCGGGAAATTTTGAAGGGGATGGAACTATGTTGAGATATGCTAAACATAACTCCTATCTGGGTTACGTCAGTGAGAATAGAGGGACGATAAATAAGTGCGGAGATGATAGCGCCATTCGCATATTTACATTTGGTGGATCTACAATGTGGGGGCTCAGCGTTAGTGATGAGGATACAATAGCATCCAATATTTCTAAAATTTTATGTGAGAAAGGATTCAATGTGGAAGTTTCAAACTATGGACAGCTGGGTTATGTAAGCACCCAAGAGACGCTATACTTAATTAAACTACTGAGAGATAATAATCCTGACATAGTTGTTTTTTATGATGGGGTCAATGACCCTCTTCCGCAGCTTATTCCGGGGGGATTACATTTGGATCCCACGAGATCCCTAATTGAAGAATATATGAATAAAGAACCTCAAATGAGAAATGTCTTCAGCTCCATGTTCAATATTTATTTTGAAGAACATTATGATCTTATAAAAAACTACATGACAGAAGATAGGTCTATAAAAAGGGGTTCGGATGAATTTTATCAAGAGATTATTGATGTATATTTTCATAATTTAAAAATAGTGAGTTCTCTTGAGGATGAGTTTGATTTTAAATCTTTTTATTATTGGCAGCCCTCGTTAGCTACAAAGAAAAATCTATCCAAAGCTGAAGAGAAAATTAGTGAAAAACCAAATCTTAGAGGCCTCTTAAAAGCCTACAAGAAAGTAAATCAAAAAATAGAGAAAAGAGATAGTGATTTTGATAATTTTAATAATTTAGTGGACATATTTGATGATGTAGAAGAGCAGATATATATTGATGACAGCCATAAAAAACCGGTCGGCAATAAGATTATTGCCGACAGAATAGCAAGCGACATCACTTCTTATTTGGATTATTGAGTTGTTGAATAATTTCAATGAATTTCTAAAAGAGAACTTATTCCGAATAATTGGTGCAATAGCCGACTTTGAGGGTAGCACATATAAAAAGTCAAAAATTGATGACGAGTATAAGCGAAGAAAGATTAAATTAGATCATAAAGAATAAAAGCAGTGCAGCTTAACGAATCGGATTCAAGGGTTTTTAAAAAATATTCAATCGGAAAAAAATTTAATTCTTTAATGGGTATTTGTAAAATAGTAAATTTAAATTTTGAACTTTTAAAAAATAATATCGAGAGGAGGGTTTTCCTTGGAAAAATATTTTAATTGCTTGAAAAAGTTTGGGTTTAAGTCTTCGAAGACGAAAGGAAGGAGAAGAGGGAAAAAAGATGAAGATAACCCGATTATTGAATTGGAATCGAAAGTAGGATGTGACAAGATGGATTCTTTTTCCATTGACAAGAATAGAAAGATAAGGCAATCCAAGGCTTATAGGCGGATGGAAGATAAAACTCAAGTTTTCTATTCACCTCGGAATTGTCATGCCAGAACAAGAATGACGCATACGGCTGAAGTAGCTTCTTTGGCTGAGGAAATTGCCAGAATATTGGGGCTAAACCCATATCTCAGTGAAGCGATAGCTTTGGCACATGACATGGGTCATGTGCCGTTCGGCCACCTCGGGGAGAGATTTTTAACCAATCTGGTTGAAGGAAAATTTCGTCATAACACTTTTACCGTCATCGTTTCCGAGCTTATTGAAAGGGATGGCAGAGGATTGGGTCTTTGCTATGAAACTTTGGAAGGGGTCTATCATCATTCCGGAGGGTGGGAAGATTTTGACATTGAAAATTTACCACAGGAGTATTTGATAGTAAAGCTCGCCGACAAAATCGCTTACACCCTTGCAGATTATAACGACGCTTTGCGGGCGGGTATAACCGGGCAGATGAAAGTTTTTAATAGATTGGGGCACAATCAGCGCAGCAGAGTCAATAATGTTGAAGAAGCTTTAGTGAAAGAGAGTTATGAAAAAGGAAGAGTTTCCTTTTTCGACAGTGAGACGGCCGAAATATTTAAAGAGGCGAGGAGACGAATGTTCGAAGAGGTCTACTTCGAGGCGGATAAAGAGGTAAATCAAGAATTACTTTGGAGCGGATACAGCTATATAAAAGAAAATGAGAGATTTTCCGAGCATGATCCCAACTTGGTTTTCGCTCTGTCCACGGAAAAGGAAATTAGGCTTTTCAATCAACTTTTTCATTCAAAAATAATGGATTCGGAGATTATTGAGAAAACCGGAATAGTTGAAGTTCTTCCATGTGTGGAAGGGTTGAAGGTGGAGGATTTTTCCTCTTTTCCTTTTGATAAGGAGGATTTTGAGGGGTATTGAGATGCTTTAATACGGGGCGTCCTTCAGGGGGCGCCTTTTTACTTTTTTGGCTTTTGATTTATAATTCAAAAAAACATTAATAAAGTTTTAAAATGTCTGATTATTACAATCCGAAAAGAAGTAAAAAATATAATTACGGAGGGAGATATTGGAAATTGAGTAGGTCAAAAATTGATCTTTTTTTGGAGTGTCCCAAATGCTTTTACATAGATAATAAACTGGGAACCAAAAGGCCGCCCGGATACCCTTTTGCTTTAAACAGTGCTGTCGATCAACTTCTAAAAAAAGAATTCGATCTTTTGCGGGCCGACGGAGGAACACATACGATTATTAAAGAATACGGAATAGACGCCAGGCCGGTGAATCATGAAAATCTTGATGAGTGGAGAGAAAATTTCAAAGGGGTGAGACACACCCATAAAAAAACCGGAATAACCGTCTCCGGAGCGATTGATGATTTGTGGATCAATTCAAAAAACGAATATATAGTTGTTGACTATAAAGCTACTTCCAAAAATGAAGAGATTACTGCCCTGGACAAGGATTGGCAGGACAGCTATAAGCGCCAAATGGAGGTCTATCAGTGGTTACTTAGAAAAAATGGTTTGACCGTTTCCGACACCGGATATTTTATATATTGCAACGGGAGAACGGATGTGGAAAAGTTCGACGGTAAATTGGAATTTGACATTACTCTTATTCCTTATGTCGGAAACGACTCCTGGGTTGAAGAAACTATCTCTGAAATAAAAGAGCTACTTGAAAAAGATGAGGTTCCGAAGGCGGATCCGGAATGTGATTTCTGCAATTACAGAAAGAGGGTTAATGAATTATTGGATAAATTTTAGTTGACTCTCTCGGATTTGCTCTTTAAAATCTTGTTTGACAGCGGTAATGATTTTTGATAGGTTGGAAGTGAACCATTTTGATATTTATGGGGAGGAAAATAACTTTCATAGTTTTAATAGCGACTATAAATTTTGGAGTTCTTCCCGGAACAATAGTTGATCATGCTTATACGGAAAATAAAAGTGCGGTAAAGATATTCGCACTGGGAGGAAGCTCTTTCTCACACCCCAACTTGATTTTAAGAGAAGATAACCGAACGACCGAAGAAGAAAATAATCGCTTGGCAAATGTTGAAAGAGGGGAAAGCGATGAGGAAAATAATCATTTTTTGTCTTTTGCAAGCGAATATCACCCTGAAGATCTCAGTGAAACGACTCATGATGCTCGCGGACCACCGATTTTAGTTTAAAACTTAACTTTCAAAGCGGCGGGGTCGTTCCCGTCGCTTTATTTTATCGGTATTATCGTGCTATCATATTTGAAAGAATCAAAATATGAGGATTAATCTTGGAAAATTAAAGGTATATTACAAAAGGTATGAGGGCGTGCTCATTCCTTTAGCTCTCTTTTTCGGTTTCGCAACCGATATTTTAACTTTCAGGTTGATTGAGTTTACCACCTCGATGCTTTTTCTTTTGGGGCATTTATTTTTTGCCGGAATTAATATAGTGGCAATAAATTATTTCAAAGATAATTTACCCGAAATGAAAGTCACTTCTTTTTGGAAGCTTTTCGCCCCGCTCTTCGTGCAATTTTCTTTCGGTAATCTTTTCAGTGGATTTTTAATATTTTATTCCCGTTCCGGTTCCATATTTGCAAGTTGGCCGTTTTTATTGGTGGTCGCCGGTTTGCTTATAGGAAATGAGATAGCCAGAAGATACGATGTTGGGCCGGTTGTTCAGATGGGAGCTTATTTTTTTGCTCTTTTTGCTTATTTTAACTTGGCCCTCCCTTATATTTTTACAAGGCTGGATCTACTTATGTTTTTAATCAGTGGATCTTTGAGTCTTTTGCTAATAGCTGTTTTTATCCATCTTCTATCAGAGTGGATTGAAAGTGTCAAAAAAGAAAAAAGGGCACTGAAAATAACAATAGGTATCGTTTTTTTAGTTATGAATTTTTTGTATTTTACGAACCTGATTCCACCGATTCCCTTAACCCTTAAAGAGGTGGATGTTTATCATCACATAGAGAGAGTAAATAATGACTATATCGTAATTACGGAAGAATGCGATGGCATAATCGGTTGCCGATTTTCAAGAACGAGAAGACACATATTTCAAGAAAGAGAGCCGATTTATCTTTACAGTGCCATATATGCTCCGACGGGGATGACCATGGGAATCATTCATAAGTGGCAGGTGTATGATGAAAATGAGGGTAGCTGGGTTACGGAAACGGAGATACCGTTTGACATCATCGGGGGCAGAGAGATGGGATTTAGAGGATACAGTTATTACACCGCATATCCCGGTTATTGGAGAGTGAGCATCCAAACCGAAAGAGGGCAGACGATAGGAAGAAAGAGCTTTTATTTGATCAGGGAAGAGGGGCCGGAAAGGACAATTAAAGAGAGATGATTTATTTTACTCGTCAGATTGATATAATGATAGAATAGGTAAAAATTGGAGATCGTATTTAAAAATAATTTATAAATCAAAGAGATATGAAAGAAAACATAATTGCTACAATAATCGCTACTTTGATGATTGTGGGAGCGATATTTTACATTGTTGAAGATGCTCCCTCAAAGGGAAGTTTTGTTGAAAATAATCAAAATAATGTTGAAGTTATGAACTATGAAATTAAATTGAAAACAAATAAAGGGGAGATAACTTTTGAGTCTCTTTCGGATATTGCGCCGAATACCGTTAATAATTTTGTCCAATTGGCCGAAAAAGAATTTTATAACGGACTTATTTTTCACAGGGTGATAGATGGATTCATGATACAAGGGGGTTGTCCGGAAGGAACCGGCAGAGGTGGACCGGGCTATACTTTTGATGATGAAATAGATCCCACTCTGGAAATTTATCAGAGAGGCTATGACAAGGGAGTGGTGGCTATGGCCAATTCCGGACCCAACACTAACGGCAGTCAATTTTTTATAATGGTTGAGGACTATCCACTTCCTCCGGATTATACGATTTTCGGAAAAGTTATTTCCGGGCAAGATGTTGCCGATCGTATTTCTCAAGCTGAAACCGATGTAAGCGATAAGCCTCTTGAAGATATAATTATTGAAGAGGTGGTTGTAAATAAAAAATAGTTAAAAGTCCAGTTTATACAAGAAAGAAGGGTCTTTGTCGGAAACTGTCTTGTGTTAAGAAAACGTATCCTTTTTAAAATATTTTCATTATGGGGATTAAAAATTAAAAATGAATAAAGTTTTTAAAATTTTTTTATCGGGATTTTCCATATTGATTGTTGCACTGCTTATGAATTTTTTTGCATCCCATTTGAGGATCAGTACTTGGTATGAATTCGTTCAAGACGCTTCTTCTTTGGGCTTGGTATCGGCTTTAAAAAATCAAACCCTTATTTCATTCTTTTTTATGTTTGTCATATATCCTTTAGTTTTGGGAGTTACCGGATATTTTTTCTTTAAGGTGTTCAAATTAAATTTTAATACTGAGTAAATGCTTAAAGTTTTAGGGATATTCGACTTAATCGGCTCAATCCTTCTTTTGGGGGCAGCTTTTAATCTTTCTTTTCCTTGGGTTTTGGTGCTGTTTGTAGCGGTAATTTTACTAATAAAATCAACACTTAATCTGTGGAGTGTAGCCGGATTAACCGATTTTGCTTCCGGGTTATTTATTTTAGGTTTTTTGTACGGAATCGATCTTGAACCATACTTGGTAATGATAATTGTTTTGTCTTTGATTTTGGCAGTAAAATCTGTGCGAAGCTTTTTATCTTAATTAAATAAGGTTAATAAAATGTTGCCTTTAAGTTCTTATTTAAAAAAAGCAAAGGTTCATATATATTCTCTTCTTTTATTTTTGTTGAGCTTTTTGATAAGTTTTTATCGGGCTACGGACATTCAAGGTCAAGAAGACTTTATTGACAGTAGAGCATCTCTTCTTTTTTTACAGACGTTTTCTGCTGAATATTTAATGTATGAGCCTCACAACGGAATGGAGTTTTTTGCGATTCCCTTCTATTTTTTATTCGGTTTTAATCTGTTTTCTTTAAGATTGGCTCAATCGATATTTTTATCTCTCGGAATTGTTCTTTTCTTTCTTTTTTCTCGGAACCATTTTGAAGATGAAAAAAGTGCTCTTGTAGCTTCGCTTTTATTGGTTTCTTTTCCATTTTTTATTCTTCTGAAATACTGGCCGGAATATTCTTTCATGGCCTTTTTCTCAATGCTCACTATTTACCTTTTTTCCCTCATAAAGAAAAAAGAAAGCTATATTCCTTTAATTTTGTTTGCTTTTTTTCTGGGTTTGGGTACTTATAGAAAAATAATTCTCGGGCCACTCGGAGCAGCTTTGCTTTTTTCTTATTTGATCATCGATTACGATCAAGCCAGAATAAGAGTTTGGAATTTTAAGAGGGGCATTTTGGCAAGCGGCTTTTTTTTCGTAGGACTTACCCCTTTTATAGTTTTTAATCTCAGGAAATGGTCTTTTCTGGAAATGCTCATTGATAGAGGCTCTAAAATGGGCTGGAGTGGTGTATTTTTTAATTTTCAAGAGAGGTTTTTCAATTTTGTAGATCTTTTTGTCGAACCTCCAATTTTTTACTACGGTGAAATTTTTTGGATTGGATTTGCCGGATTGATTCTTTTTATTGCTTCATCTTTCTACATAATTTATAAAAAGGATAGAAAAAATGGAATTTTTCTACTCGCGACAGCTTTTTATTTTTTATTTACCAATATTGGAATTGCGCGCATGCAAAGGGAACACTTTTATATTGTAGTTCCTCTTCTGATAATCATTATGGCCGGAGGGGTGTTTCAATTTTCGGAATCCTTAAGGAGGAAACAATTCAAAATAGTCATGAGTCTAATTTTGCCACTTATGATATCTCTTAATTTTTTCAATGTTTTTACAATTCTTGCAACCGATAACCATTATAATAATTATTTTGTTGCCTATGAGCTGGGGCATTCGATCCAGGGCTCCGATATCGAACATATATATGTTTTTACCAGGGATGAGACGCCGATGACTATGAATCCGATGATATATTTTACTTCCGGAGGAAGAACGGTTTATTATGCTGAAGAAATTTTGGAAAAAGAAGAAGGAGAAGTGAAAATAATAGACAGAAACAAACAATTTTTAAAGGATAAGCAGTTAACACTGGAAGATGCTTTAAAAGATGCGCAGACCGAGAAAAATATCTATTTCGATTCCATTATCATTAATCCCGAATGGAAAGAAATCATAGAGAATGAGTTTCCGGAAAGGATTTTTTCTCAAGAATATGTGGATCAGAGATTAGGAAGAAAAGATTATTTAAAATTCGAGATACCAATCATCACCGGAGAAGGGCTTTATCTCTTTTGGGTTCATGAAAGTCAAAATGAAATTATAAATAGAATAGGTGATTTAAAAAAAGAAGCTGAACTGAAGATGAATGAATGAATTTTTAAAATTCGAATGTTTTGTTTTGCTCGTTTTTAATCTATAATTAACAAAAGAGAGACAGGGTTTTTAATTTTTATTTTACGATCAATAATGGTGGTTAGCTAAAATTTAAAGTAATAAAAACAAAATGACCAACCGGAATAAAAAAGTGACTCAGGAAAATATTTTCGAAGGGGTCTTGGTTGAAAAAAAAGCAAACCGATTAGTTGCTGAAAATGAAGAGATCGAAAACGAGATTTTTCATATTGTAGAAAATTCAAATTTTAAAAAAACTAAAATTAACTTTTCTAAAAAAGAAATTATTTTTGAAAAAAAAATAAAAGAAGAAGAGTTAAAAAAGGGTGATAATCTGGTGATTTTTTTCAATTTTCAACAAGGTAAAAAAAATATAAGTTTAATTAAAAAAATAATTGCCGAAAAAAATGACTGCTCAACAGATGATTATTTCTCTGAAATCAAGATCTATCCCGATTCATTATCTCAATATGCAAATAATCCGGAAGCTTTAATTAAAAAAATGGATAATTCCATTTTGAATTTTTATTTT
>PUNQ01000063.1 GCA_003551845.1 Candidatus Nealsoniibacteriota bacterium | reverse complement strand
TTTCCGTTTTAAGAGAAGAGATGATTAAGAGTGAAAACGGAAAAGAATCCGAACGGTTGAGAAAGTCATTGAAAGTCATGGAGGAAACTCTTTTCTTGATTTCAAAAACCAATGTAAATTTGAAACTTGCGTTGGAAAGAGTAATAATCAATTTATAATAAATAATAAGTAATAAAAATATGAAATATAAAGAATATATTAAAGAAGTCGAACCGGAACTGGAAAAAGCTCTTGAGTATTTGAATAAAGAGTTGGACAAAATAAGAGCTGACAGGGCAACCCCCTCTCTCGTTGAAGACATAGTGGTTGATTGTTTTGATCAAAAATTGCCACTCAAACAGTTGGCGGCCATCTCTTGTCCGGAAAAGCGTCAGATCGTAATCGAGCCCTGGAATCAGGACTATATAAAGAGCATAGTTTCGGCAATTCAAAAGGCCAACAGTGAGCTCAATGCGATGCCTCAGGGAAATTTAATCAGGGTCAATCTTTCTCCGATGACTCAAGAATACAGACAGAAATTGATAAAAAAGCTTTCCGAAATAAGAGAGCAAGCCAGGGTATCGATAAAGAGAGCAAGAGAAGAAGCTTGGAAAAAGATAAAGGAAGCGGAAAAGGAAGGCGAAATTACCGAAGACGACAAATTCAGAGGGAAGGATGATTTGCAAGATCTGGTTGATGAATACAATCAAAAAATCGATCAATTGATTGAAGACAAAAAAGAGAAAATAAAATCATGAATATAGCGATAGTCGTATTCAGTTTGGTGTTTTTAATAACCCTCCATGAGCTGGGGCATTTTTTGCTTGCCAAAAAATTCGATGTGAAAGTGCATGAATTCGGAATAGGATTTCCTCCGCGCGCATTTGCCAAAAAAATAGGTGAAACTCTATATTCAATAAATATTTTACCGTTGGGCGGATTCGTCAGAATGATGGGGGAAGATGAAAAAGTTGAAGACGAAAGAAGTTTTTCGGAAAAGCCGATTTGGCAGAGAGCCATTATTTTGATTGCCGGGGTGTCGACTTCGTGGATATTGGCCATGCTCGTTTTTGCCATAGTGGCTTCCGGCTGGGGAGTGATGCGTTTTGAATTCGGCGAAGACAGATTCAATCAAGCCTTTTTGGCCGGTAGACTTACCGAAGAAGATAATATTGTAAATCAGATGATTCTTGAGAATGATTTTAAATTTGAGGGGGAGAAAGTTGATGCCGATAAGTTGAAAAGTTTGGCCTTGAAGGACCAAGAGTTGGTCTTTGAAAGAGATGAAGAGAGGATTGTCATTGAGTCCATAGACGGTTTTAATTTAAGATCGATCGGTTTCGGGATAACTCATCCGTTGCGCGTAACCGCACTTCAGGCAACCGGATTGAGAATCGCTCTCGAAGGTTTCGTTACCGGAGAAGGGTTGCCGGAAGATATGGAATTCGGAGGGCCGGTTATGATCGGTGATATGGCTACGGAAGCCCTGGACAGAGGAGTCGGAGATTATCTGATGTTCGTCGGTATGATAGCTACAATTTTGGCTTTTATGAATATCTTGCCCATTCCGGCCTTGGACGGAGGAAGGCTGATGTTTTTGGGAATAGAAAAGGTAAAAGGAGAGCCGATTCCCGTAAGGGTGGAAAGAACGGTGAATACGGTATTTTTTCTTTTAATCGTCATACTGATGATAGTGGTAACGGTCAGAGACATCTATAATATTTTTTAAGTTATGTATCAATCAAAATTATTTACCAAAACGGTTAAAGAGGCACCAAAAGAAGAAGAAGCCAGAAACGCTCAGCTTTTGATCAGGGCCGGGTTCATTAATAAAGAGATGGCCGGGGTCTACTCCTTGTTACCGATGGGCTTGAAAGTTTTAAAAAAAATTGAAGAAATAATTCGATATGAAATGAATAGCACCCTGAAAGCCTCGGAAATTTATATGCCCGCTCTTCATGCCTTGGAAAATTATGAAAAGACGGGGAGAGATGATCTCGATATTTTATTCAGGACAAAGCTCGCCACCGGCAGGGATCTGGTTTTGGGTCAGTCTCATGAAGAAGTGGTTGTTCCTCTGGTCAAAAATCACCTTTTTTCTTATCGGGACTTGCCGATTTACGTTTATCAGATACAAAATAAATTCAGAAATGAATTGAGAGCCAAGTCGGGGGTTTTAAGAGGAAGGGAATTTTTGATGAAGGATTTGTATTCTTTTCATGCCGATGAAGAAGACTTCAAGTCTTATTATGAGCTCTCCAAAAAGGCTTATAAGAATATCTTTGAAAAGGTTGGAATAGGAGAAGAGACCTTTATTACTTTTGCCGATGGAGGAACTTTTTCCAAATATTCGCATGAATTTCAAACCGTTACGGATGCGGGTGAAGATTTTATCCATTTATGTGAAAGCTGTGGGGTGGCGATAAATGATGAAATTATCGATGAGCAGGACAGCTGTCCGGAATGCGGAAAAAAGAAAAAAGATCTGGTGAAAAAGAAGGCGATAGAAGTGGGTAATATATTTCCCTTGAAAACAAAATTCAGTGACGCCTTCGACCTTACTTTTACGGATGAAAAAGGAGATGAAAAGTCGGTGATTATGGGCTGTTACGGAATCGGTGTCGGAAGATTGATGGGGGCTATTTTGGAAGTTAAAAATGATGAAAAAGGGATGATATGGCCGGAAAGCGTGGCACCTTTTAAATTTCACTTGATACCCATCGGAAAAAAAGCTGAAAAAGAGGCGGACAAAATTTACCGAAACCTCGGAAAGGAAGTGGAGGTTCTTTATGATGATCGTCAAGTCAGCGTCGGAGAAAAGTTTGCCGACAGTGACTTGATTGGCATTCCTTACAGATTAGTGGTAAGTGAAAAAACTTTAGCTGAAAACTCGGTGGAAGTAAAAAAGCGGGAAGAGACAGTGGAAAAATTAGTAAAAATAGAAAAATTGCAAAGCTATGTTTAAAAAGTTAATGAAGAAATTTTCGGTTGATATAGGAATAGATTTGGGAACGGCCAATTCTTTGGTTTATGTAAAAGACAGAGGAATTGTTATTTCGGAACCGTCCGTAGTGGCCGTCAATAAAAAAACCGGTAAAATTTTAGCTATCGGAGAAGAAGCAAGAAGAATGGTCGGGAAGACTCCGGCTCATATCGTAGCTACCAGGCCACTGGTTTCGGGTGTGGTCTCCGATTTTGACGTCACCGAGCAGATGCTTCGATATTTTATCGAAAAGTCATGTAAGGGAAACTTTCCCCTGAGACCGAGACCGCGTTTGGTTGTCGGAATTCCCTGCGGTGTGACCGAAGTGGAAAAGAAAGCGGTTCGTGATGCGGGCCGAAATGCCGGCGCCGGCGAAGTTTTTCTGATTGAAGAGCCGATGGCTGCAGCCATCGGTGCTCGTTTACCGATTCAAGAGCCGGGTGGTAATTTTGTAATAGATATCGGGGGAGGAACCACCGAAGTGGCGGTTATCTCCTTGGGTGGAGTGGTTATTTCCAGGAGTTTGCGTGTGGCCGGAGATAAATTGAACAGGGACATAATAAACTTTGCTCAACAGGAATACAAGCTCCTTATCGGAGAAAGAACCGCTGAAGATATCAAGATCAATGTCGGATCGGCATATCCCCTGGATCAGCGAATAGAAACGACCATGCGGGGTAGAAATTTGGTCACCGGTTTGCCGGAAGAAGTCTTGGTTACCGATCAAGATATAAAAAAGGCTCTATCCAAATCGGTTGAACAAATAGTGGAAACGGTCAAGGAAACGGTTGAAGAAACACCTCCCGAACTTTTGGCTGACATAATGGAGGAGGGCATATATCTTCTGGGTGGAGGAGGCTTGCTTCGTGGACTGGATGAACTTATTGCCGAGGAAACCAAGGTTAAAACAAAAATTGCGGACGATCCTTTGACCGCTGTTGCCAGAGGAGCCGGATTCGCCCTGGATCATCTCAATGAGCTTTCGGATGTTCTTTTGGAGGTTGAGGATATGGAGCCGCCAAAATAGAAAATATTAATATTAAAGTCCAAAATGTTTAATGAAGAGGATATTCTAAAGATAGCTGATTTGGCACATGTCAGTTTAAGAAGGGGAGAGATGAAAAGCTTAAAAAAAGACCTCTCCAAGATTTTGAATTATGTGGAGAAGCTGAAAGAAGTGGACACTTCCGAGGTCGATTTTGAATCAATTTCTCCGATAAAAAATCGAATAAGAAAAGATGAGGTTGTTGATTTTAAAAAATCCAAAAAAGAAAAAATGGTCGGAATTGAAAAAAATGAGGACGGCTATTTTGAAGTCGGTAGAATATGAAAAACGAAAATTTAAAGATTAAAAATCTTCAAAAAGAGTTTAAGGGGGGAGATACTACCTGTCTGGAACTTACTGAACGTTTGTTGAAAAAGATAAAGGAGAAAGACGGAGAAATTAAGGCTTTTTTGGAAGTTACCGAAGAGATGGCCGTTGATCAGGCCGAAAAGATCGATAAGGAGGGAGGCTTTGAAGGACTGAAAGGAATTCCGGTGATGATTAAAGATAATATACTGGTTGAAGACGTTAAAGCTACCGCCGCTTCAAAAATGCTTGAGGATTATACGGCTCCGTATGATGCTACGGTTGTTGAAAAACTGAAAGAGGCGGGAGTGGTTATTTTGGGGAAAGGTAATCTTGATGAGTTCGCCATGGGCGGATCCACTGAAAACTCAGCCTTTTTTCCGACTAAAAATCCGGTTGATACTGAAAAAGTGCCCGGTGGTTCGTCCGGTGGGCCGGCGGCAGCGGTAGCTGCCGGAATGGTTAGTGCTTCATTGGGGACGGATACGGGTGGGTCGGTCAGGCAGCCGGCCAGTTTTTGCGGAGTAGTGGGATTCAAGCCGAGCTATGGAAAGGTTTCCCGGTACGGAGTTATTGCCATGGCTTCGTCGCTTGATCAAGTCGGCCCCATTGCCAATTCGGTGGAAGACGTTACGAAGATTTTTAATGTAATCAAAGGAAAAGACGAGAAGGATGCGACTTCCGTAAGTAGAAAATCGGATTTTTCAAAAAAAGAGATCAAAGTGGGAATACCGAAAGAATATTTTGTTGAAGGAGTAAATCAAAAGGTGAAGGAGACGGTCGAAAAGGCGATAGGAAAAATCGATTCCGCGGGCATGAAAACGGTCAAGATCAGTTTACCTCACACGGAATATGCATTAGCTTGCTATCAAGTGATAATGGCTTCCGAATCTTCTACGAATTTGGCTCGGTATGACGGAATCAGATATTGCTCCAAGAATGATCAAGGTAAAAGCGGAAAAATGAAAGACGCTTATATTAAAAACAGAAGTGATTTCGGTGATGAAACGAAAAGAAGAATCATGCTCGGCACATTCGCGCTTTCCAGTGGATATTATGATGATTATTATATGCAAGCTGAAAAAGTCAGAGAATTGATACGTGAGGACTTCAGGAAGGCTTTTGAGGATTTGGATATAATAATAACACCTACCAGCCCCATACCACCTTTCGGAATCGGAGAAAAGATCGATGATCCTTTATCGATATATTTGGCGGACATGTTTACCGTACCGGCCAATTTGGCCGGTCTTCCGGCGATATCGATTCCCTGTCCGACCGACGGATTGCCCGTAGGGATTCAACTCATGGGGGAGAGATTTGAAGATGAAAAACTTTTGGGTATCGCCGAAAAGATAGAAAAGATAATTGTAAAATAAATTACAGACCATGGAGTACATCATTAATCCCGAACTCCTTCCTCCTCATCTCGAACTGATCTTTAATTTGATTCGGGTTTTATTCATCATTATTTCCGCCGGGCTTTTTGTGGCTATAATTTATTTTATATTCAGCACGGATATACTGGAAGAAAAATATTTGAAAGATGTTTTGGAATTTACAAAGGCTTCCCCTTATAAAAATGTAAAAATTCCCAAAAATTGGGAAAGCTTGAAAGAAAAATCTCGTAACGAAGATGTCTCCGAAAGAAAATTGGCGATAGTGGAAGCGGGCGATATGATCGTTTCCGTTCTAAATGAGATGGGGCATGAGGGAGATTCACTAAAAGAGTGCCTTTCCGAAGTCGGTACGGAGATAATCCCGAACAAGAAAGAGCTTATTGATGTATATGAAAAAGGTAAAGATGTGGTTTATAATCCGGAAAAAAAGCTTTCCGAAGAGGAGGCCGGTGAGATCATGGAAGTTTATGAAAAAACTTTAAAAGATCTGCAGTTGCTCTAAGCGGTATCGATTGATACTTGATTTTTTTATATTTCTTTATTATAATGACCGACAGTCAAACTTTAGTTGACTTTCATCGCGGGGTGGTGGAACGGTACCATGCGAGGCCCATAACCTCGAGGTCCGGGTTCGAATCCCGGCCCCGCAACATTTTTATTTTAGCCAGGGTAGCTCAGGCGGTTAGAGCGATGGACTCATAAGCCATAGGTCGTGGGTTCGACTCCCACCCCTGGCACCTCGGTTTAAAAAAAAGGGGGCGTAGATCAATTGGTTAGATCGCATCCCTGTCACGGATGAGGTTGCCGGTTCGAGTCCGGTCGTCCCCGCCCCGTTTACTCCCGAAAGGGAGTTTTCTTTTACCCCCATTTTTACACCTCGTAGGTGTAAAAATAAACTCAAAAAACCCCGATTTTTACACCCCCGAGGTGTAAAAAGAGGGGGTGTTTTACCCTATCGAATTATTGCTATGGAAGTTTTTCAGGCTTTAAAAAGATTGGAAGAGACTATTGAAATTCGTGACTGAAAATTAAATAAATTTTTCATTATAAAATGATCATCATCGGGTTTGCTTTTTTGGTTAATTTAAGGTAAAATGAAAGTGTGATGGATATTGAGAAAACAGAAAAAAGAGCCTTGCTCGAAATAAGAGAAACGACTTCGAAAAAGGAGCTCGAAAAAATAAAAAAAAGATATCTCGGAAAGAAAGGGGAAATTTCCGAGATTTTTAAATTTATCCCCAAGGCTAATCCCGAAGAGAGAGCTGAACTGGGAAAAAAGGCGAATCGTTTAAAGGCCGCTTTGGAGAAAGAACTTAAAAAGAAAGAGGCAGAACTCAAAAAGAAAAAGAAGAAGAGGCGAGTTAAAAGTTTTGATCCGACGCTACCCGGAAAAAGATCCGTTTCGGGAACCCTTCATCCGATTACCCGAGCTCGAAAAAAAGCTTGTAAGATATTCAGGGAGATTGGATTTTCGGTTGTTTTGGGACCCGACATAGAGTCGGTTTGGTATAATTTTGACGCTTTGAATTTTCCGGAAGAACACCCGGCCAGGGATATGCAGGACACTCTCTTCATAAAACAGGAGGGCAATCCGCCATCCGAGAAGCGTCTTTTGATGAGAACTCATACCTCTCCGGTTCAAATCAGATATATGGAAAAAAATCAACCACCTCTAAAAATTATTGTTCCCGGTAGAGTTTACAGAAATGAAACCACGGATGCGACTCATGAGATTAATTTTTATCAGCTGGAAGGTTTGATGGTTGACAAAGAGATATCGGTAGCTAATTTCAGAGCGATAATAACCGAATTCGTCGATAGGTTCTTCGGTGAAGATGTCGAGGTTCGGCTGAGACCATCTTTTTTTCCTTTTACCGAACCCTCCTTCGAAGTCGATATGAGTTGTAGCGTTTGTAAGAAAAAAGGATGCTCGGTTTGTTCTAACACGGGTTGGCTGGAAGTTTTGGGGGCGGGAATGGTTCACCCCAATGTGCTTAAAAATGCGGGACTGAATCCCAAAAATTGGCAAGGATTTGCTTTCGGCATGGGGTTTGACCGATTAATAATGATAAAATACGGAATAGACGACGTTCGCTTGATGTATGGTGGTGATCTCAGATTTTTAAATCAGTTCCGATATTAGATAATTAAAGAACATGAAATTTTCTTACAATTGGTTGAATTCATTTTTTAAAGAAGATTTACCTGCGCCGGAAATATTGGCTGAAAAGTTAATGATGCATTTTTTCGAGGTTGAGAAAGTTGAGAAAATGGGAGATGATCATCTTTTGGATATAGATATTTTACCGAATAGGGCTTATGATTGCTTTTGTCATATCGGAGTAGCCAGGGAAATCGGTGCCATTTTTGATTTTCAGATAGAGCTTCCCGACATAAAGATAAAGCGCAATAGCCGAAAGAGTGAAGACTTCGTAAATTTCAAAATTAAAGATAAGGAAATTTGTTCCCGCTATACTTTAAGAATAATTGAAGGAGTGAGTGTTGAGAAGAAAACCCCGAAGTATATCAAAAAACGGCTTAAGGTTTGCGGTTTGCAATCGGTCAACAACATCGTTGATATTACCAATTACGTAATGCTGGAAACAGGACAACCGCTACATGCTTTTGACGGAGAAAAGATTAATGGAAATGAGATAGAAATAAGAAGGGCGAAAAAGGGTGAAAAAATAGAAACCTTGGACGGAAAAAATTATGATCTGGATAAAACGATGCCGATTATTGCCGATAAAAAGGGGCCGATTGGAATTGCCGGCATCAAAGGTGGCTCCGGTCCGGAGGTGGACGAGAGCACCAATCTCTTATTTATTGAAGCGGCTAATTTTGATCCGAAAACAATCAGAAAAGCATCTAAAAAATTAAAGTTGAGAACGGATGCCTCTTCTCGCTTCGAGCATGGAATTGATCCGGAATTGACGGTAAAAGCATCGGACAGGGCGGTTTCCTTGATTCAAAAACACGCCGGAGGGAAAGAGGCAAAAGATTTTCCGGACTCATACTCAAAGAGAAATGAAAAAAAGGTGCTTAATCTTTCCGTGGAAAAGACAAATTCACTTCTGGGAACCAGTTTAAAAATTACCGAGATTGAATCCATATTGAAAAGATTGAATTTTAAAGTGGAAAGAGGCAACGACATAAAGGTCAGGGTGCCGATTTTTAGGAATGATATAGAAATTGAAGAAGATTTAATTGAAGAGGTGGGTAGAATTCATGGATATGAAAATATCGAATCAAAAAGTCCCAAGGTGACGATAACCTCTCCGGAGATAAATTCGGAACTGTTTTGGGAAGATAAGGTTCGTGAAATTTTGAAGGAGCACGGATATGCCGAATCTTACAATTATTCCTTTATAAATGAAAAGCTCAAAAAGATATTCAATTTGGATCATCCGGTGGAAATGGAAAATCCGGTAAGTAAAGAGCATAAATACCTACGTCCGACGCTCTTTCCACGCTTACTTGAAAACATTAATAAAAATAAGGATCTTGAAAACTCGTTGAGAATTTTTGAAATAGGTAAAATTTTTAAAGGAAAAGATAAAGAGGAGAAAAAGAAGCTTTCGGCAGTGAGGAATGATGCCGATTTCAGGACGCTAAAGGGAGATATTGATTGCGTTTTGGAGGGATTGGGAATAGGGAAAGTTCAATATACGGCAATGAATAAGGATGATGACCTCTGGACTTTTGAAGCGGCTTCCGTTAAGCTGAAAGACAGTTATATCGGAAAAGTGGGTAAAATTTCGCCTCAAATTTTGGAAAAATTGAAGATAGAAGAAGAGGTGTTCGCTTTTGAATTGGATATGGATAAATTAATTCAAGCGGCTTCCGATAAAAGCCAATACAAGAAAATTTCTAAATTTCCGGCGGCGATAAAGGATATTTCGGTTTTGGTGCCTGAAAATTTAAATTATGAAGAATTCGTAAGCGTGGTGGAAAATGCCGGCGGAGAGCTTTTAGTTGACGTGGATCTCTTTGATCTTTATCAGGGAGAAAAAATTTCTAAAAAGAAGAAGAATTTCGGTGTTCGACTCTTTTTTCAAGCTGAAGACAGAACACTTTCAAAAGAAGAAATAAATAAATTGTTAAAAAAGATAATCTCAACTGTGGAAGAAAAATCGGGTTGGGAAGTAAGAAAGAAATAATCAATAAAAAAAATGGCTAAAAAATCAGAATACAACGCAAAAGACATAAGTGTATTGAAGGGACTCGATCCGGTCAGAAAGAGACCCGGAATGTATATCGGATCAACCGGAAAAGAAGGTTTGCACCATCTCATATGGGAAGGTGTTGATAATTTTATTGATGAATTCATGGGTGATTACGGAAGCCAGGGAAAGGTTTCTCTTTTAAAGGAAAACATGGTTCGTGTCGAGGACGACGGAAGAGGAATCCCGGTGGACAAGCACTCTCAAACCGGCAAGTCGGCCCTGGAAACCGTTCTTACCACCTTGCATGCCGGGGCTAAATTCGGGAGTAAGGCATACCAGGTTTCCGGTGGGCTTCACGGAGTCGGTATTTCCGTGGTTTGTGCTCTTTCGGAATATTTGAAAGCGGAAGTTCACAGGGACGGATATATTCACACTCAAGAATTCTCAAAAGGAAAACCGACCGGTAAATTAAAAAAGGAGGGAAAGACCGATAGAACCGGTACGGCGATAACATTCAGGCCCGATCCGGAAATTTTTGATGAAGTAAAATTCGACGCTAAAAAGATAAAAAACCACTTGAGACAACAAGCTTATTTGACCAAGGGAATAAAGATAACCTTCACTGATGCCAGGGGAGAGTTTTCCAAGCCTTATACTTTTTATTTCGAGGGAGGGTTGAGATCATACGTAAAGCATTTGACCAAGGATGCCAAGCCGACTCACCCGAATATCTTTTATTGCAGTGGAAAGGAGGATGAAATAATAGTTGAAGCTTCTTTTCGATATACCGATGAGTACGAACTTTATGAAGAGAGCTTTGCCAACAACATAAATACCAAAGAGGGAGGTTATCACTTGACCGGTTTCAGATCCGCTCTGACGAAAACAATTAATCGTTATGCCAAGCAAAACAATATATTGGGAGAAAATGATGACAATTTAAGGGGAGTCGACATAAGGGAAGGGCTGACCGCCGTAGTTTCGGTAAAGATAAAAGATCCTCAATTTGAAGGACAGACAAAAACGAAACTGGGTAATTCCGAGGCGAGATCGGCAGTGGAAACATTCACCTCGGATGCAATTTTGGATTTTTTGGAGAGAAATCCGAAAGATGCGAGAGCAATAATAGAAAAGTGTATTCTCTCGGCGAAGGCCAGAAAGGCGGCCAAAAAAGTAAGGGAAACGGTGCTCAGGAAAGGTATTTTGGATGGCCTTTCTTTGCCCGGAAAGTTGGCTGATTGCACCAGTCGAAATCCGGAAGAATCGGAACTTTACATAGTGGAGGGTGAGTCGGCCGGTGGTAGCTGTAAAGGGGCCAGAGACAGAAGATTTCAAGCTATCTTGCCCTTGAAAGGAAAGGTCTTGAATGTCGAAAGATACAGACTGAATAGAATATTATCGTCCAAAGAGATAAAATCTCTGGTGGTCGCTTTGGGAACGGCAATAGGAGAGGATTTTGATTTGGAGAACCTGAGATATCAACGCATTATCATAATGTGTGATGCCGACTTCGATGGAAATCATATCCGGACTTTACTCTTGACACTTTTTTACAGATATTTCGAGCCTCTCATCGAAAGTGGATATGTCTATATCGCTCAACCTCCTCTTTACAAAATAAAAGCGGGCAAGCAAGTAGAGTATGCTTATACGGAGGAAGATAAAGCCGAGGTTCTGGAACACTTGAAAGAAAAAGGGAAGAAAAGTATCGACATACAAAGGTATAAGGGTCTCGGTGAGATGAACCCGGATCAGCTTTGGGAAACCACTATGAATCCGGAAAACAGAGTCCTTTTGAGGGTTACGATTGAAGATGCAAAAGAAGCCGACAGAATATTCGACGCCTTGATGGGAAAAGAGGTAGCGCCTCGAAAAAACTTCATAAGGACTCACGCCAAAGACGCCGATAACGTCGACATATAGATCCTTAGAGGTTTTTAAAAAGAAAAAATTTCCGACAGTTGATTTATTTTCACTACTGGTGTATAATTCTGCTGCGGGCCTGAAAGAAGGCTTTTTTAAATAGAATTTATGACTGATCAAATCAAAAAAGCAAAAAGTTTTTTCGGCGAAGTTAAAACGGAAATGAAAAAGGTTGACTGGCCGACTCGCCAGGAAACTATCAAGTATACGATAGTGGTTGTTACAGCTACGGCGATTGTCGCTCTTTATTTGGGTGCTTTGGATGCGTTATTTTTTCAAATTTTGGATAGATTCATAATATAAATATGCCGAAGCAAAAACTAAAAAGAGAAAAAAATTGGTATGTAATTCACACTTATTCCGGTTATGAAGAGGCGGTTGCCGATAATTTAAGGCAAAGAATAGAAACGATGGGAATGGAAGACAAAATTTTTGACGTTATAGTTCCCAAAGAAAAAAAGATAAAGATAAAGGACGGTCAGAGAAAAGAGGTAGAAGAAAAGATCTATCCGGGATACGTTTTGGTTCAGATGATAGTTACGGATGAATCTTGGTACGTGGTCAGAAACACCCCCAATGTCAGTGGCTTCGTCGGCTCGGGAACTACTCCGATTCCGCTCAGTGATGAAGAGATCAAGGCTCTTAAAAACAGAATGGGTCAAGACACGCCGAAGTACAAAATTAACCTGGAAGTCGGTGACAGCGTAAAAATAACGGACGGGCCTTTTAAAGATTATGACGGAAAAGTTTCCGAAGTCGACAAGGAGAGAGGAAAGATAAAGGTCCTGGTCAATATGTTCGGCAGAGACACTTCGGTTGAGCTCGATTCGTTGCAGGTTGAAAAAATATGAAAAATTGAATTGAAAATTAGTAATATTTAATCTTATGGCTAAAAAAGAAAAAACAATAGTCAAACTACAAATTAAGGCGGGTAAAGCGAGCCCGGCACCTCCGATAGGGCCGATGTTGGCTCAGCACGGAATAAACATGCAAGAGTTTTGTCAAGATTTCAATGACAGAACTTCCGATATGGGTGATGATATAGTTCCGGTTGAAATAACCGTTTATGAAGATGGCAGTTATAGCTTCATATTGAAAGAGCCTCCCGCTTCCCAGCTTATCAAAAGAGAGGTCGGTATTGAAAAAGGTTCGGGAGAGCCCAATAAAAACAAGGTGGGGGAGATCACTCGCAAGCAACTGGAAGCCGTAGCCAAAAAGAAGATGCCCGACTTGAACACGGATGATCTCGATACGGCGGTGGAGATAATAAAAGGAACGGCAAAAAACATGGGGCTCAGAATAAAGAAGTAAAATGAAACGAATTTCGTTAGATGAATATTTTTTAAAGATAGCCTCCGTAGTCGCTGAAAGATCGACTTGCAGAAGACATCATGTCGGAGCGGTTGCGGTCAGGGATAAGCGTATTCTGACTACGGGATATAACGGAGCTGCATCCGGTGTAAAAGATTGCTTGGAATTGGGATGCCTCAGGGATGAAAACGATATTCCCTCCGGTGAAAGACACGAGATATGCAGAGCGATTCACGCTGAACAGAACGCGGTAATCCAGGGCTCACTACACGGGGTCAGTTTGGAAGGAGCGACGATTTATTGTACTCACACCCCTTGTATTCTTTGTGCTAAAATTTTGGTAAATGCGAAGATTGAGCGTTTTGTAAGTTACAGTGATTACGCGGATGATTCTTTTATAAATCTTTTCAAGGAGGCGGGTATAAGTTTTGAAAAAAAAGAACGACCGTCTTCCGAGATAACTTTTTTGGATTAAATCATGAGTAGATTAATCGGGGTAGTCGGGATGCCCGGTGCGGGAAAAGATACTTTTTGCGACTACTTTTCGGATGTCAAAAATTCGGTGGAAATCCTCAAGTTTTCCGATCCGTTATCGGAAATTTTGAGGATTTTTTTTGATGAAGTAAAAAGGGAAGACCAACAGTGGCTGGTTAATAATTTGCGAGAAAGATTCGGGAAAGACATATTGGCCAAAGCAATTGAAAAAAAGGTAAAGAGCTCCGAAAGTGATTACATACTTTTAAACGGAGTCAGATTGTGGGAAGACTTTGAGATGGTTAAGAGGCTGGGAGGGGAGATGGTTTATATAAAAACGGATGCCGAAAAAAGATGGAAAAGACTGAAGAAAAGAGGAGAGAAAAAGGATGATGACGTTTCTTTTGAAAAGTTTTTAAAGTTGGACAACGGTAGGACGGAAAAAAATATAAGAGAGATCGGAAAAGGGTCCGATGTGACAATTGAAAACAATGGAAGCCTTGATGAATTTAAAGATAAAATAGTGGATATTTATGAATAACAGATTTATAGTCTTCGAGGGATTGGACGGTTCGGGAAAAGAGACACAGACCAAGCTTTTAATTCGAGCTCTGAAGAAAAGAGGGGAAGAAGTGGAGTTGATAGAGTTTCCTCAGTACGATAAAAATTCATCCGCATTGGCCAAGGAATATCTTTCCGGAAAATACGGAAGTGCCGAGGAGGTAGGGCCGAAGATAGCCTCCATTTTTTTCGCTTGTGATCGCTATGACGGATCTTTTCTTATTAAAAAATGGCTAAAAGAGGAAAAATTCGTTATTGCCGACAGGTATGTGAGTTCGAACGCTCATCAAGCCGGAAAGATAGCCGACAAGGAAGAAAGAAGAGAATTCATGAAGTGGCTTTATGATCTCGAATACGGCCTCTTCAATTTACCAAGACCGGACAAAGTCATATACCTGAAGACGACACCCGAATTCGCAATGAAGTCTTTAAAAAGCAAAAAAGATAAAGATATTCACGAAAAGGACATCGAGCATTTGAGAGGGGCTTACAGAGCTTATGCCGATTTGGTTGCCCGGAAAAGTAATTTTGAATTCGTGGAAGTTACTGAAAACGGTCAATTTTTACCGCCCGACGAAATCAATAAAAAAATATTAAAGATTCTAAAAAAATGAAAAAATATTTGAATCTTTTGGAAAAAGTGATGAAGGAGGGCACGGATAAATCGGACCGAACCGGGGTGGGAACCCGTTCGATTTTCGGCCTCCAGGAAAGATACGACTTGTCAAAAGGATTTCCGGCGGTGACGACCAAAAAACTCTTTTTCAATTCGGTGAAGGCGGAGCTTTTATGGTTTATTTCGGGGAGCGGGGATATAGCCGACCTTCAGAAGATGGATTGTCATATTTGGGATGCGAACGTAAACGCGGATTATTGGAAAAAAAAGCGAAAGCATGAAACCGATGCCGGCAGAGTTTACGGTGTTCAGTGGCGCGACTGGAGAAGTCCGGAAGGGGAATCGATCGATCAGTTGAAAAAGGCGATTGAAATGATAAAAGAGAATCCGGACAGCAGGAGAAACATGGTCAGCGCCTGGAATCCGGGTGAATTGGAAAACCAGGTTTTACCCCCTTGTCACTCATTTTTTCAGTTTTACGTCGTCGACGGAAAGCTTTCTTTACAGATGTATCAGCGAAGCTGTGATATGTTTCTGGGAGTTCCTTTCAACATCGCTTCTTACAGTCTTCTTTTGGAAATGGTCGCTCAGGTAACCGGACTTGAGGCGGGAGAGTTCGTTCATACGATGGGAGATGCTCATATTTATAAAAATCATTTTGATCAAGTGAAAGAGCAGCTTTCACGAAAACCGAAAAAATTACCCGAGATACGGCTGAATAAAAAAATAGCCGATATCGATGATTTCAAAATGAGCGATATAGAATTGGTCGATTATAAACACCACCCGGCGATAAGAGCGGAAATGGCCGTATGAAGATAATTATAATAGCGGCGATGGACAAAAACGGCCTTATAGGGAATGATAATCGACTTCCTTGGCATTTTCCCGAAGATTTAAAGCACTTCAAAGAGACGACAACCGGAAAATTTGTTATAATGGGTAAGAATACTTATAAGTCGATAGGAAAACCATTAAAGAAGAGAAAGGTAATAGTCTTGTCCCGAAGCAACGACTTCAATCCACCGGACGCAAGGGGCGCCACTTCGATTGATGAAGCTTTAAGCCTTGCAGAGGGAGAGATCTTTGTTGCCGGAGGGGCCGGAGTTTATCGACAATTTTTAAGTAAAGCGGATTTAATGTATATAACCGAAATCGATGATATTTTTGAAGGAGATATCTATTTTCCCGAATTCAATAAAGAGGATTGGGAAAAAATTGAAGAAAAAAAAGGTGAAAATAAATTATTAACTTTTAAAAAATTAAAAAGGAAAAATGAAAAACATAATTAAAACGATAGACCACACCAACATAAATCCCGAAGCGACGGAAGCGGAGATAATCAAAACGTGTGACGAAGCCAAGGAACACGGTTTCAGAGGGGTTGACGTCAATCCCGAATGGGTCTCATTGGTCGCTGAGGAGCTGGAAGGGACCGACATGAAGGTTATAGTGCTCATTGACCCACCGATGGGTCTGAGTAGCCATAAGGAGAGAATGGAGGCTTGTAAGAGAGCGGTCAGGGATGGAGCCGATGAACTCGATGTGGTAATGAATATAGTTGATTTCAAGTATGAAAAATACGATTCCGTAATGAGAGATTTGTCCGAAATTTGCAGTCTTGCGGACACCAAAGTGATAATCGGATCCGGATTTTTAACCGATGACGAGATAAAGAAAGCATCCGAGCTGGTTCAAGAGGCGGGAGCCATTTGTGTAAAGACGGCCACGAACAAAGACCCTTTGGAAAGAAGACAGCTTGAAGAAAAGGCCAAGCACGTCAAAATGATGAATGAGTCCGCTCCCGATCTTTTAGTCAAAGCTTCAGCCAAAATAAGAACACTTGAAGATGCTAAATTAATGATGGATAACGGTGCGGATATCATAGGAACCAGTTCGGGAGTGGAGATTGCCCAAGAAGTAAAAGAGATGGAAAATGATTCATGACGGAACTGAAACCGACAATCGGACTTGAAATTCACGCCCATTTGAAAACGCGGGCGAAGATGTTTTGCTCTTGCAAAAATTCGGCTACTGAAAGTGAACCGAATAAAAACGTCTGTCCCGTTTGCTTGGGCCATCCGGGTGCTCTTCC
Source organism: Candidatus Nealsoniibacteriota bacterium (assembly GCA_003551845.1). GTDB lineage: Bacteria > Patescibacteriota > Minisyncoccia > Minisyncoccales > PWPS01 > PWPS01. The sequence goes on along the minus strand of PUNQ01000063.1, from coordinate 13,688 downwards.
GACTATTAACGAGCAAGGTGTAAAAAAGGTTGTTGAGGCGGGTCGAGCTTTGAATTGTAAAATAGCTGATTTTTCACGTTTTGACAGAAAAAATTATTTTTATCCCGATTTAGCTAAAGGATATCAAATATCACAACTCAAACATCCTTTATGTAAAAGCGGATACCTGAAAATAAATGAAAAAGAGATAAGAATAAACAGAATTCATCTGGAAGAAGATACCGGCAGCTTAATTCATAACGATAAAAGTTTAGTTGATTTCAATCGTTCGGGAGTGCCACTTATGGAGCTGGTAACCGAACCGGATATATCTTCCGGAAAAGAAGCGCGTCAATTTGCAGAAGAACTGAGATTAATTTTAAGATATTTGGATGTGTCCGATGCCGATATGGAAAAAGGGCAAATGAGAGTGGAGGTGAATATATCCTTGGCTGAAGAGGGGAGCGATTTGGGAACCAAGGTTGAGATTAAGAATCTGAACTCCTTTAAGGTTGTCGAGCAGGCTGTCGAGTATGAAATAAAAAGACAAGCCGCCATCTTGAAGAAGGGGAAGGGGGTGGTCCAAGAAACGAGGGGGTGGAATGAAAAAAAGCAAAAAACCGTATCGCAAAGAGCCAAGGAAGAAGCTCATGATTATAGGTATTTCCCGGAGCCGGATTTGCCTCCGCTCGATTTGAATGAGGCACCGTTAAAAAAAGAGGAGATAACCTTGAGAAGTGAATTACCTCAAAACAGAAGAGAGAGATTCAAAAAAGAATACGGTATTGAAAAAGAACTTTTCATAACCGATAAAAGCTTGGGAAACTACTTTGAAAAGGTGATAAGCGAAGGCCTTAATTGGCTTAAAAATAAAAAAAGCCGAGTGGATAAAAAGGAAAAAGAGGAGCTTGTCTCGCTTTGCTGTAATTATATTCTTTCCGATTTGCAGGGGCTTTTGGAGGGTGACTCAATTGAAGGTGAAAATTTCAAAATAACGCCGGAGAACTTCGCTGAACTGATCGTTTTAATTCATACAGAAGAAATATCCAGCAAAATTGCTAAAAAAGTATTAAAGGAGATGTTTGAAACGGGAGGCGATCCGAGTCAAATAATAAAAGAAAAAGATTTGAAACAGGTTAAGGATGAAGGAAAACTGGAAAAAATAATTGAAGAGGTTATAAAAGAAAACGAAGAGGCGGCGGAAGATTTGAAGTCGGGAAAAAAGGAAGCCAAGCAATACTTGATAGGTCAAGTAATGGCCAAAACCCGGGGGAAGGCGGATCCGGAGGCGGTCAACAAGATAATTTCCCGCAAATTTAATTGACATTAATTAATTTTAGTTTATAATAAAACCACCGAGGGAGGTGGTTTTTTGAACTTTAAAAAATATAAAAAATTATTGAAAAAGGGATGGATAGGATTCGATGAAATTGAAGACATTAAAAAATTATCGGAATTGGGTGAATTTTTTAACTTGACCGTCGACGGAGATGCTGAAAAGATAATTCTCTGTAATGTAAGCAAAAAAAGCAAAGCGTTAAAAGGGGGCAGGCTTGTGGTTGAATTCGACGAAGGAGTGACTGAAAAGGAAGCGCTTGATATCCTTTTTTATTTGGGAGAAATGGGCCATGCGGGGAGAGTCAAAATATCAAGAGTTTGATTTACTCGAAAAGGAGGTGTTTTAGAGATGAGAAGATGGATGGTTTTATCATTATTATTTATGATCATTATCATTGTGGCCGGTGGGTGTCGGGGAATTATTGAAATCGAGTATGAATATCGATTACCCACAAGGAGAATTCTGGATCCGGATTTCACGATGACCGAAAGAAGAGGGCGATTAATTTTGGATGCCTCTCCGACAAAAATAGTAGGCTACAGAAGGCCGGAATTCATTTGGAAAATTGGTGAGGACTACTTCACCAGAGGAGAAAAGGTTGAAATAAGTGCGCCACTGAAAGAAGTCAGGATTGAGCTCAGGGTTAAAGCGGAAAGGGACGGACCTCCCGGAGACGGAAAAGTCGAATACGCCCTGAGGACCAAAAGGTATGTTCCGACTACAACTCCGAAGGTTTATTTTAATTACGAAAGAATCGGCTACCGAAGATTCAGCTTTGAAGTTTTCGCCCCTCGTGAAGCGAAGTATTTTTATTGGAAATTCGGAAGCGATGATTGGAGATATACGAGTTCAAGAGAAGTGAGTTACAGATTCTCGAAAGAGGGATTTAAAACGGTAAAACTGGAAGTTTATGACTCCGACTGGAATCGGTTGGGATCAACTTACAGTAGGCGAATTGAAGTATATTAATTTTTGGGTCGACCCTTTTTTAAGAGGTCGACCTTTCTTTTACTTGACATCTATTTCAATAAATTGTATAAATATAGCAACAGTTCTTTTTAATTGAATAAATAAGAGGAGGGAAAAGGAAAATGAGAAAAAGAAAGATAATTTTATTGCTTGGTCTTGTGATAATGCTAATCGCCGTAACCGGATGTGCCAGACGAACGACCGGAAAAGTAGATGGAGTTGAGGTGAGGGTTGAGATAGAAGGAGAGGGTAGAGTTGCGGGCCTGAGTGAAGGATACAACTATGTTCAGAAGGGATCCGTAGTCTCTTTAAGAGCCATTCCCGCAGAAGGATATGAATTTTATCGGTGGGAGGGGCAAGTCGCAGAACCAAAAGAATCAACCACATCCCTGAAAGCAACGAGGAATACGGAAATTAAAGCTATTTTTGCGAAGGACGTCGATTTACCAATTGTTTATCCCGAAATGAAAGGGATAAACAAGCAAAGAATAGACGGCTTAAAATATGAATTTGAGGCCGTTTATGACGGAGATTTTGAATCGATTACTTGGAAGGTGTTGGATAGCAAGGGTCAAGTAATAACCGAAGGAAAAGGCGACCCTTTTACGTATGAATTTCGCAGCAAAATGAGCGGAAAAGCGGTAAGTGTAATTGCAATTGGAAAATTTTACGGAAAAGAGTCCAGTCACACCAAAACCTTGACTGTCAAAAAATTGGAAAGACCGGAAATAAGCTCAATCAAGATAAGAGATCTGGGAAATAAGAAACTGGAATTCACAGTAGAGGAGTACAGCGGCAAAATAGATGAGTTTTATTGGGAGATAATTTCATCTTCCCAAAGACTAATTACGGTAGGAAAAGGAAAGACATTTACCCATCAGTTTCAAGAACGCGACGTCATAACCGCGATCTCTGTAGGAAAATATTGGGGTGGCGAAGTTAGCCACTCTAAAGCGTACGAAGTTAAGTAGTAAATGGGAAATAAGGAGAAATAAGCATCCGGTCCATGATCAACATGGGCCGGTTTTTTTATAAGAGATAACTTAACCACTTTTCAGGTAAGTGGATATTTTCTTTTTGGCTTCACTCAGGTTTTTAATCCAAATTATTCTTTCGTCTTTCTTAAACCAGTTTTTTTGTTTTTTTGAAAATTGTTTAGTATGGGTTTTTATATCTTCTATTACTTGACTTTTCTTTTTTTCACCCTTGAAAAAGGGTTCCCACTCTTTGTATCCTATCGTTTCCCGGGGCACTTTTCCATATTTTTTTAAAAGATTCCCCGCTTCCTTTTCAAGACCCCTTTTTTCCATCATTTCATCGATTCTTCTTTCTATTTTTCTTTGTAGCTCTTCTTCTTTTCTTTTGACTCCCAAAATCAGAATGGGATAGGGAAGTGGGTCCTTTTTTAGTTTCGGGACCGGCTTTCCGGTCTTTTTTATTATTTCCAGAGCTCTTATCAGCCTTCTTTTGTTTTGTCGGTCTATATTTTTCGCTCTGCGGGGATCTTTTTCTTTGAGCTCCTCATAAAGCTCTTCGGTGGATTCTTTCCTCTTTTTTTTTCTATAATTCCAGTCGGGGGGCACTTGTGGCAAGATGAGCCCGTCGATCACTGCCTTTATGTAAAAATAACTTCCTCCGCAAAGGATGGGAATATTGTCTCCGCTTTGAATTTCTTTTATTTTTCTGCGGGCTTTTTTCTTGTATTCGGCGACGGTAAAGGCCTCATCCGGATTTTTTATATTGATCAAGTGGTGAGGAACCCCTTTCATTTCTTCTTGTTTTATTTTGTCCGTTCCCACACTCATCTCTTTATAGATATGACGGGAGTCGGCGGAAATTATCTCCGCATTTTCAAGCCAAAGAGCGACCTTCACTGAAAGTTCCGTTTTACCCGCTCCGGTGGGGCCGGTGATTACTATTAATTTTTCAATCATTTTTGATAAGCTTACCCTTGAGACCGAATGAAGTCGCTTCTACGACTTCTGCCTTATAAAACTCTCCCTCCTTCAAGCCTCCTTCAACTTTGATGGTTTTGTAGCCTTCGGTTTTTCCGGTAGTGGATTTTTTTCCGGAGTCGTAAGCTAAAAACCGGACCTTTTTTCCGAGTTTTGACCGGTTTTTTTCCAGGGCCGTTTTTTTGAGGACCGCTGTCAATTCTTTCGCTCTTTCTTTTTTTTCCTTGTCGGTGATATTGTCTTCCATTTGAGTCGCTTTCGTCTCCGGGCGCGGAGAATAGCGGGCGATATAGGCCATGTCGAATCTTATCTCTTTCAGGATTTTTTTGGTGTTCAAAAATGCCTTCTTCGTTTCCCCGGGGAATCCGACTATTATATCCGTAGACAAGGTGATGCCGGGAATTTCTTTTCTTATTTTATCCACTATTTTTCGATATTGTTCGATGTTATAGGGACGATTCATTTTTTTCAGCATTTCGTCGTCACCGGACTGGAGGGGTAGGTTCAAATAATCGGTTACTTTTTCACAATTTTTCATCTTTTCAATTAATTTATCACTGAAATCCTTGGGATGAGAGCTGGTGAATCTGATCCAGAAATCACCCTTGAGATTATTCACTTTTTCCAAGAGGTCGGGAAAGTCTGGTTTTTTACCTTTATTGTAGGAGTTTACATTTTGTCCCAGAAGCCAAATCTCTTTGAATCCCTTCTCCACCAACTCGGAAGTTTCGGAGATTATCTCTTCTGCCGGGCGGGATCTTTCTCTTCCTCTTACGTAAGGAACCGCACAATAGCTACAAAAATTATCACATCCGGTCATCACGGGCACATGGGCCGTCGGTTTTTCTCTTTTCGCTTCTATTTGAAAATAGTCTTTCCCTCCGGTTATTTTTTTTAATTGCTTAATTTTTTTATGCCACTGATGCAGATTTTTTATTTTTAAAATGTAATCGAATTTTTCCCTCATTTCTTTCATGTCACTCTCCAAAACGCAACCCGTTAAAATTAAGGTTTTTTCCTTCGGGATATTATTGATTTTTCCTCTTATCTTATCAACGACACGACCCCTCACCGAGCAAGCATTGACTATAATGAAATCAGCTTCTTCTTCAGAAGCTTCTACGAATCCGGAGAGATCGAAAAGATGCATGATTCTCCGGCTGTCATTTTTATTCATCTGACATCCGTAAGTAACGATATGATACTTCATAAGATCAATTTATCACTTGACTTGCCGATAAGAATTACCGATTAAAGATTAAGAATTACCGATCATCAATCATTAATATATGTCTTCTCTTTTTTCTTTGAGAAAGCTTCTCCATTCTTCCAAGAACTTGATAAAAGACATAAAAGGAAGATCTATAAGAGCGCTGAAAAATATCGATATTATATTGTACCTTTTCCATTTGTTGGTAAACCATTTCCCCAACCTTATAACGGGTAGTGCGAATATATCCAAAAGCACATTCAAAAATCTCTCCTTTTCGTCAATCATATGCAATTCTTTCGCCCTGTCTCTTATTTTGGTTCCGGCAAAAGATATCAAAGAGAGAAATATTATAAAGATAAGATATGAAAGAGGGGGAAAGCTGGCCAAGCTCAGACCGTAAATTATGACGGCAATGCTTGCGAAAAGACTTAAAATCCAAATAAAGTTTATTAAAAAATCGGAAACAAATCCTCTTTTTTTCGGTTTTTTAATTTTAAGACCTTCTTTTTTTTCAGCGTGATAAACAATTTTCATCGATTCCATTATTACTTTATGCAGATTTTTTTTCGGGGGAGGAGATATGGTAACTACGAAAGCGGCCATGAGCATTGTCGGGATGAAAATTGTAACCAAGACGGCCTGAAAAGGGTAGTCGTAGTCCATCAGTCCGGCCAACGGTATCTCCAAGGCGTAAAGAGCAGCTACATTGGTAATGAAGATTGAGATGGTTGCATAAGTTGCCGATCGGGAAAGTCTCGACTTCATCGTTTCCACTCTTTCTTCATAGACCGATTTTATCTTTTCTTCAAAAGATTTCGGTTCGGAGATGGTCTCTTTTAGGTTTTTTTCGCCCTTTTCCAGGATGTCCCCCAAAAGGAGATAAGGAGTGCTCTGCTTTTTGCAAAGGTGATAAAGTTTGGTTTCCAGTTTATGATTGAAGTAAAAATCTATCTTTTTTCTTATTTTGTAAATATTCGAAGTAATGTTTTTGAGCTCCTTTTTCGGCAAGTTACTCCAATCTGAGTAGGTATACTTGAACAGGTGATAGGTAATTATCGGCTCATCCAAATTGTATAGAGCTCTTTGAACCGCTATATACAAGAGTGTATTTTTAGTTTTTTTGTCAACGTCTTCAAAATATCCTTTTTCAACTTCAACTCTTTCTTTCATTTGTGCAAACATGTATTCGATCAAATATTTTTGATTTTTTGCCGGACTCAGAATCTCTTCCACCTCACAAGCGGCTATGGAGGTAAGCCATTGATAAATATCAACCCCGTAATCGACTTCTTTCTCCGAAGGAAGATTATTGAGAATGTATACGTATTTATTGAGAGCTTTTTGAACTTCGTCTATTTTGGATTCTTTAATTGTGTCGTTCGGTAGATGGCCGGCCCTGATCAGGTCCAGGATCAATGATTCGGCATCAACCTTTGTTTTTCCTCCGCTTAATATATTAACTTTGGGAAGGGTTTTTCTTCTCAGAGTTCTCTCGATTGCACTCCGTCTCAGGAGGTGTTCTCCTTTCCAATCTATTATCCCTCTTATCTTGTCGTAAAAGGAAGCTACTCTTTTGGCGATTTCATCAACATGAATCGTCTCACCGCTATCTTTTTTTTCGGTTTGATTTGAAAATGAATTATATTTTTCAATCAGTTTTTCAGTTGAAGGGGATAAAGTTTTCATTTTTTCTTTTTTATTTTCAGGATCGTAATTTCCCGAATTCAGCTTAATTTTTAAGAAGAATCCATCTCTTCGATAAGCTCCTCAATTTTAAGCTCGCCCTTTTTTTCTCCCCTGAATCGAACATTAACTTTTCCGGACTCTTTTTCTCTATCTCCGACAACCAATAAATAGGGGATTTTTTGACTCTCTCCATTTCTTATCGCTTTGGAGAGGGTGTCGTTTACTCCTTCCACTTTTACTCTTATTCCGTTTTTTCTCAATTTTTCTTTAATCTCAAAAGCGTATTCTTCTTGCTTTTCCGAAATCGGAATAATCCATGCTTGAACGGGTGCGAGCCAAACCGGAAATTCACCACCGGTATGTTCGATATAGACTCCTAAAAATCTTTCTATCGAGCCGAGAAGTGCCCTGTGTATCATGAAAGGGGTTTCTTCATCTCCCTTTTCATTTATGTAAGTCATCTTGAAACGGGATGTAACATTGAAGTCAACCTGAATAGTGGAGAGCTGCCATCTTCTACCCATCGCATCGACTGCATCTATATCTATTTTGGGAGCATAGAAAGCGGCTTCACCTTCATCTCTTACATATTCGTCTTGCCCGAAACTTTTCAAGGCGTCTTCAAGGGCTTTTTCCGCTTTCTCCCATTCCGCGTCGGTTCCGAAGTAATCCTCTTTTTTGCCCGGATCCCTGACGGACAATTTAAAGATGAGATTTTCCATTCCTAAAGTGGAGTAGATGTATTTGGTTATCTTTAGAGCATTTATCACTTCTTCTTCAAGCTGATCTCCTCTACAGATTATATGAGCGTCGTCTTGAGTAAAAGCCCTGGGCCTGGTCAATCCGTGAAGCTCACCCGATTTTTCATATCTGTAGACGGTTCCCATCTCCGCCCACCTTTTGGGAAGTTCTCTATAACTTCTGGTTTTGGAGTTATACATTTTAACGTGAAAGGGGCAATTCATCGGCTTCAGTCTGTATTTTTTTCCATCAACCTCCAATGGGCCGTACATATCTTTTTTATAATGCTTTAGATGACCCGAAGTCTCCCAAAGATCTTCATTCGCGATATGAGGAGTGGAAACTATTTCGTATCCGTTGGCCAAATAAGTTTCCATCGCAAAATCCATCAGTAGTTTTCTGAGCATCGCTCCTTTGGGAAGATAAAGTGGAAGGCCTTGTCCGACTTCTTCATCGAACATGAAAAGCTCTTGCTTTTTTCCTATCTTTCTGTGATCTCTTTTTTCCGCCTCCTTTCGATTTTCAAGGTACTCGTTCAGGTCTTTTTCCGTTTCGAAGGCGAGTCCGTAAATTCTTTGCAGCATTTCATTTTTTTCCGATCCTTTAAAATAGGCACCGGAAGTTCTATCCAGCTTAAAGCTTTCAGGATTCAAATCTCCGGTTGATTTTACGTGCGGTCCTTCACAAAGGTCGATGAAATCGCCGGTTTCATATATTGAAACTTTTTGATCCAAGTCTTTCAGTAATTCCAACTTGAAAGGCTGATTTTTAAATATCTTTTTCGCCTCATCTTTGCTCAAGGTCTTTTTTTTGAAAGGGACATCTTTTTCAATAATCTTTTTCATCTTCTTTTCAATCTCTTGAAAATCTTTTTCACTTACGTCTATGTTCTTAAAATCATAATAAAAACCGTTTTCTATTGCCGGCCCCATTGCGTATTCGGCATTCGGATTCAGTTCAAGTATCGCTTTGGCCAGAACGTGGGCCAGAGAGTGCCTTTGTTTTTCCAATGATTTTTTCATAATATTTAATCATTTTATCATATTAATAATTAAAAAGAAAAAACCTCTTTTGAGAGGTTTCCAAACAATACTACGAGAAACCTCTCTCACAAAGAGGTGGTTGCCTTTGTAGTGGTTGTGGTTATAGCGTTTTTCATTGTGCTTATTTTACTAAAAATCGGTAAAAAGTCAAATTATTCTATACGTTTTATCTTTTCCGCTATTATCTTGGGATTTTCGTCTCGGTGACTCACTTTTCCGCTTATGAAAACCGCATTATTACTCTCCAGCAAGGGTTGATATTTTTGGAAAGTTTCCGGGAAAACGATTACTTCCATTTCGTCCGATTTGTCCTTTAAGCTCAAAAACATCATTCTGTTTCCTTTTTTGGTCGTTATCGTTTTTGTTCGCGAAATGATTCCGCCGACTCTCACTTTTTTGTCGGACATTTGTCTACCTACTTCTTTAATGCTCATTGCTTTTTCCAATTTTTTTTCATGCTTGTCCAGAGGGTGCCCGGTTATGAAAAGGCCCAGAAGCTCTTTTTCCCATTTCAGCTTTTCTTCTTTTTCCGCCGGAGGTTTTTCTTCCAGTTTAATTTCTCTTTCGTATGTGTCGCTGGATTCGAAAAGCCCGGATTGACCGTTTTTCTCTTTCTTTCTGATCTCTTTGCTGTAGGCCAGAATCTTTTCCATATTTTTGAGTATCTTATTTCTCTCCATTAAATTTTCAAACGCTCCGGCCTTAGCCAGGGCCTCCAATGATTTCTTGTTCAAATGACGGGAATGCACTCTGGATAAAAAATTGTCCAGTGATTTGTATTTCCCTTCTTTTTTTCTATTTTCCACGATTTCTTCAACCAATTTCGTCCCCACGTTTTTGATCGCGGCCAAACCGAATCGAATCTGGTTTTTATCCGGAACGACACTAAAATGAGTAAAGCTTTCATTTACATCCGGTGGTAAAACTTCTATACCCATCTTTTTGCATTCTCCCATTAAAAATCCTAAACGATCTATATTTTTTTGTTCAGAAGTGAGAAGAGAGGACATGAATTCTTCCGGATAGTGCGCTTTTAGATAGGCGGTCTGATATGCAACTTGAGCGTAAGCTGCAGCATGACTTTTATTGAATGAGTACTGGGCGAAAGGTTTTATCCAGCTCCACAGCTCTTCACCGAGCTCTTTGGAATAACCGTTTTCTCGAAGTCCGTTTAAAAATTTCTTTTTTTGACTCTGGAGCAATTTTCTTATCTTTTTACCTATCGCTTTTCTGAGCACGTCCGCCTCGGACATGCTGTACCCGGCCATCTCTTGGGCTATTCTCATTACCTGTTCTTGGTAAACGCAAACTCCGTAAGTCGATTTGAGTATCGGCTTCAAATCCGGATGAAGGTACTCAACTTCTTTTTTTCCGTTTTTTCTCTTTATATAGGTGGGGATATATTTCATCGGTCCCGGTCTGTAAAGAGCGACCATGGCGATGATGTCTTCTATGTTGGAAGGCTTGAGTTGTTTCAGGTATCTCTGAAATCCGGCGGATTCCAGTTGAAAAACTCCACTGGTATCTCCTCTTTTAAGAAGTGAAAAAGTTTTTTTATCATCCAGAGGAAGGTTGTCGATATCTATATTTTTTCCGTGAATCGCGTATATCTTTTTAAGGGTATCTTCGATTATCGTCAGATTTTTAAGCCCCAGGATATCCATCTTCAGAAGACCGATGTCTTCTATGGAGTGCATTTCGTATTGGGTTACTATCGATTCGTCATTTTGAGAAGGGTGTTGAAGCGGAACTCTGTTGGGGAGCGGCTCATTACCGATTACCACACCACAGGCATGAGTGGAAGCATGACGAACTACGCCTTCCAATCTTTTAGCTATATCGATCAGCTTTTCCGCCTTCGGATCGGTATTGTAGAGTTTTCTGAATTCGATATCATTTTCAAGAGTTTCTTCAAGGTCATTACCGAAAGGCACCATCTTGGCTACCCGATCACAATATCCGTACTCATATCCCATTGCTCTTCCCGCATCTCTTATAGCCGCCCTGGCGGCCATGGTTCCGAAAGTGATTATTTGAGCAACATTTTCTTTGCCGTATTTTTCGGCTATATAGTTGATAACTTCGTCTCGTCTTTTATCCGTAAAGTCCAAGTCTATATCCGGCATTGATACTTTGGCTCGGCCGGGATTTAAAAATCGCTCAAAAATAAGATCGTATTTGAGTGGATCTATATTGGTAATGTTTAGCAAATAGGAGGTTATCGATCCACCGGCGGAGCCCCGACCGGGTCCAACCACTATGTGGTTTTCCTTGGCCCAATTTACAAAGTCTTGGACTATTAAAAAATAAGATGCGAAGCCGGTATCGTTTATTATTTTCAGCTCATAGTCCAATCTCTCTTGAGCTTCTTTTCGCTTTTTTCTTTTCTTATAACGATTTTTAAGATTTTTTTCACAAAGATTTCTGAGATGATCTTCGGCGGTCATTCCGTTGGGTAAATCTATTTTGGGAAGCCGAGTTTCCCCCAAGCTGAATTCGAAATTACACAATTTTTTAATCTTTTTCGTATTTTCTATCGCCTCCGGAACATCTTTGAAAATCTCAACCATTTTTTCCGGAGACTTCATCGAAAAATCATCTTCTCTGAGAGATAGCCTGTCCGGATCATTTATATTGGATCCGGTACTGACCGACATAAGAATATCTTGAATTTCTCCGTCTTCCGGCCTGAGATAATGGCTGTCACAGGTTGCAACCAAGGGAATATCAAGTTCTTTTGACCACTTTTTAAGTGCATCGTTAACTTTTTTTTGTTCGGGAATATTGGGGTGATGTTGCAGTTCGAAATAAAAAGAATCTTCACCGAAAAGAGATTTGTATTTCTTTGCCAATCTTTTTGCCTTTTCTTTTTTTCCGGATAAAATGTATTGTGGTATTTTTCCCTGAATGCAGGCGGTAAGAGCGATAAGGCCTTCGGAATGCTTTTCCAGAAGATTTTCGTCTATTCGTGGCTTGTAATAAAATCCCTTCAGGTGCGCTTCGGTAATCAATTTTACCAAATTTTTATAACCCCGATCATTTTTGACGAGCAGGACGAGATGATAAACTTTATCGTCTACATTGGGTCGCTTCTGGCTCATTCCTTCGTAGGCTACGTAGACCTCGGCTCCTATTATCGGCTTTATATCCTTTTTTTTGGCCTTTTTATAGAATTCCACCGCTCCGTAAAGAGCGCCGTGATCGGTCAAAGCGACGGAGTCCATCCCGTTTTCTTTAACGTGATCCAAAAGTTCGTCTATTTTCGGGAGTCCATCCAAAATGCTATAGTGAGAGTGTACGTGTAAGTGGGTGAAATTCATCAGTTTGAGTATTGAATATTGTTTTCTTTCACTTTTAATAATATAAAAAATTAAATTAAAAATAAAGAGTGAAATTTAAAAAAGAGAAAGTTATAGGAGTCGATGAAGCGGGAAGAGGGCCCTTGGCCGGGCCGGTTTTCGCCGCCGCCGTCTTGATTAAAAATAAAACCGATTTTTTGAAGGACATTAAAGATAGTAAGCTGATCGCCGAGAAGAAAAGAGAGGATCTTTTCGATAAAATCGCTAACTCGGAAGAGATTACTTTTTCGGTAGCTTGTTCCGGTCCGAAGTTGGTAGATGAGGTAAATGTTTTGGAGGCTACAAAAAAGGCGATGGAGGAGGCGATAGATGAACTTGAAACAAGGGGTCATTTAATCATAGTGGACGGAGATTTCAGTTTGGAAATAAAAGAAAAACAAAAATCAATAATCAAGGCGGATGAAACCGTTTTGGAATGCTCCGCCGCTTCAATAGTCGCCAAGGTGAGCAGGGACAGATTTATGAGAGAGATGGACGAGAAATTTCCGGGATACGGGTTCGCTCGGCACAAGGGGTATCCGACCAAAGAACACAAAGAGGCGATTAAAAGACTGGGCCCGTGCCCGATCCACAGAAAATCTTTCAAATTGGTTTAACTCCTTTTTGTAGCAATTTTTACACCTACGAGGTGTAAAAATGGGGGGGGAGCTTGCTTTAGGGAAGCTTTTCTGTTACAATAAACAAATGTCTGAATCGGACAAGTAAAGTGAAGTATTCATAGCTTACAAAAGACTTATTTAATTTAAAAAGTATGGCGGTACCGAAAAAAAGAACAACCAAATCACGAAGAAATAAACGGAGGATGCATCAATATCTGGAGAATCCTCCTCTCACCGATTGTCCCACTTGTGGGCAAAAGGTCAGGAGGCATCACATGTGCAAAAACTGCGGTCATTACAAAGATGAGCAGGTTGTCGATGTTATGGAGAAGCTTACCGAAAAGCAGGAAAAAGAGAAAAAAGAGGAGATCGAAAAGGGAAGACCGGACGGACCTTTGGACATGGAGAGCTTATCAAAATAAGGATAAAGAAGAAAGATTATGTCTTCAAGACATTTGGCGAGGCGCATAGTTTTACAAACTTTGTATGAGTGGGATTTCTCCAAACAAGAAAGGGATTGGAAAGAAGTTTTGGAAAGAAATTTTAACGAATTCGCTCCCGAATTGAAAGAAAGAGATTTTGCTTTTAATTTGTCACAAGGAGTTCTTGAAAACTTAAAAGAATTAAACGGCATAATTGTCTCCGCCGCTCCGCAATGGCCCCTGGAAAAGACTACGGTGATCGATAGAAATGTCTTGAGAATGGGACTTTATGAGCTTATTTACGGTGACAAGGAGGAAGTTCCTCCAAAAGTGGCTATAAATGAGGCCATAGAATTGGCTAAGGAATTCGGAGGAGAGAGTTC
>PUNQ01000007.1 GCA_003551845.1 Candidatus Nealsoniibacteriota bacterium | reverse complement strand
CTTCTTCCTCATCCACTTCTTTTTCTCCTATTACTTCGACATCCTCCAATTCTTCATCAATCGGCTCTTTCAATTCTTCATCGATATCTCTCGGCCTGGAAACGAGTGCTACGACCGATTCGCCGTCGTCCTTAACGGTTACGTCATCAGGCACTTCCAGGTCCTTGATTTTAATCACATCATCAAAAGTTTCCAAAACGGAAATATCAACCTTGATTTCGTGAATAAGTGATTCCGGAAGCGCTTCAATGGTTACCGAGGTTATATTTTTAACCAGGGTCCCCTCTTCTTCCTTGACCGCTGAGGAGACACCGGTGAATTCAATCGGAATTTCAACCTCCACTTTCTTCTTAAGATCCGGCTGATAAAAGTCAACGTGAATAAAATCATCCGAAACCGGATGCTCTTGTGTTTCTTGAATTAAAACCGTAGGAGTCTTTTTTAAACGCTTCCCTTCCTGATCTTCCAAATTAATTTTTATCAAAGTACTTTCACCGGCCTCGCTGTGAATCTTTTCAAATTCGGTCGCTTCCATTTGAATTAACAAATTATCGGTTTGATAGCCGTAAATAACTCCCGGAAGCAATTCTTCTTTTCTCAAATCGGCTACATTTTTATTCGTATCTCTTAATTTTGCAGTTAGTTCCAACATGTTTAATTATCAATTATCTTAATTACATTCACCGGACAAATGTTTTCCGCCTGCCGGTTACAACCCTCCTCTTCTATCTCCTTAACCATTTTTCCGTCCTCTTCGACCGAACCCTTTAGATCGGCTTTTCCGTCTTCGGCCATCTCCCAGTGTTCGGGACATGTTGCCGCACAACTTCCACAGCCGATACAACCCTCTTTATCAAATACAATTTTCATAAAATATATCTATTTTTTCCTTTGCTTTTTTACTTGTAATTTCGGAAATATTTTTCAGGATTTCATAAGGAGTAACCGTATTTGCGTTTTCTCTCAAGCTTCTCTCAAGTTCTTTTTTCCATTCTTTTCTGAGTTCGGTATTTACGTTAACCTTAACCACTCCGTTTTTGATTGCAATCCTCAAGTCTTGATCTTCAATTCCCGACCCGCCGTGCATTACGAGTCCTACATCGACTTGCTCTTTTATCTCCGTTAACAGCTTAAAATCGATTTCCGGCATTTCATCATAAACTCCATGAACGTTTCCAATTGAAAATGCACAAAGATCAACTTCTGTTTCTGAGATAAATTTAACAAGTGTTTTAACGGAAGTCAAGTCCTTTTTCTCTTTAAAAGCTCCTTTATGAATATTTGAACCACCCCCTACCTTGCCAATTTCTCCCTCTACGAGCGCATCTTTCGGCCCGGCCATTTCCGTAACACGATTGGTTTTTTCAATATTTTCATTCAGAGGCAAGTCCGAACCGTCAAAATGAACCATGTCATATCCGGATTCCAGCGCTTTTTCAATCCAATCCAGATCCTTGCCATGATCCAGATTCAGATATATTTCAGAATAATCCCTTCTTAAAGAATCTCTGACGGCAACCGCCAAATCAAGTCCGAAAAATCGACTTTCTCCTTGTGATGTCCCTAAAATAACGGGAACATTTTTCTCCTTTGCCGCCCTCACGACTCCTTTCATCTGTTCCAGGGTTGAAAAATTAAATTGAGCCAAAGCGAACTTTTCCTTATGTGCTTTTTGAAAATGGTTCTTTAAATTCATTCTTTATTATAGTACAAAAATTATTTTTATCAAAAACTTCGATATAAACCGACAAGCTTCACCATCGAGGTGAAGCATAAAAACTCGGCTCCGAAATTGAATTAAATTTCCGATATCTCAACGACTGTAGGCTGATAATCATCATCCTTTTTCAAAAGTCCGTTTTTAGCCCCCTTTTCGCTAAGGCATCCGGTTGCATTGGCCACCCCCAATTCAATTGCTTTTTTGATGTCCATTCCTTTAATTATTCCCGCCAAAAAACCCGACCCGAAAGAATCTCCCGCTCCGGTCCTGTCGACAACCTTCACTTCGGGTGTCTCGGATACTTTGTAGATTTTCCGATTATCGGAAGCAATCAAACCGTCCGAACCTTTGGTCATAATAAAGATTCCCTCGAAAAGCTTATCCATTTTTTGAAAAATTAAGCTTTCTTTTTCATAAGGAATATCGGTGAATATTGAAGCTTCTTCCCTATTTACGATCAATACGTCGAAGCTGTTGATCATTTCTAAAAACTTCTCATCTCTCAATTGGCTCTTTGAGGGATTGACCGCCAGCTTTACATCTTCATTTTTTCCCTTTTCAACAATTCTATAAAAAGCATCAATCGCACTTCTTGAAAATGGAGCCAGATAAAACCAATCGGCTCTCAAATTAGCAGGTATCTCTTGTGGTTTCAGAGTTCCTGATGCACCTCTGTAGACCAGAATTGTTCTATCCTTGTTCTCAATATCCAAAACTACGGAAAAGTTGGTTCTTTTCTGCTTGGTCGTTATTATCATGTCAGTGCCGACGCCACTACTTTGAAGAGTGTCTATAACATCTTTTCCGGCCAAGTCCTTGCCCACTTTTCCCATGTAAGAAACCTTGAGGCCTTGCCTGGCAAAGGTGACTGCCGTATTGGTTCCTCCCCCACCGATACTGAAGAATATATCATCAACGGAGACCTTGGAGCCCAAGGGAAAACAAATTCCTTTTCCGGAAGTAAATCGCTCATTTTCCAACACCGTAGCGTCACTTCTCAAAAAGAGATCCTTGGTCGCCGATCCGAATGTGATTACATCATTTTTCATGCTTATCAACTTCCTCAAATGTCTTGATTATCGCCTCCGGATTAACCGATATCGAGTCTATTCCGCAAGCGATTAAAAACTCTATGAATCCTTCCGTCGTAGCCGGGGCTTCACCACAAATTCCGACGGGCTTTTCTTTTTCATGTGCCTCCCATAAAAACTTTTCAATGGTTCTTCGAACAGCCGGATCATTTTCATTGAAAAGGTCTTTAAGCTTTCCATTGTCTCTGTCGACTCCCAAAGTAAGTTGAGTCAAGTCATTGGATCCGATTGAAAATCCGTCAAAATGCTCACTGAACTCATCAACCAAAATAACATTTGAAGGAATTTCGGTCATTACGTATATATCCATCTTATCCCTGGTGAGGCCGTATTTGCTCATTATTTTCAATACTTCCACACCTTCTTCCGGAGTTCTGCAAAAGGGAACCATCAAATTAACGTTATCCAATCCGAAAGTTTCTCTAACTCTTTTCATGGCCTGACACTCCATCTCAAAAGCGGGACGGAATTGCTCATCCATATAACGAGAAGCTCCTCTGAAACCGATCATCGGATTCGATTCTTCCGCTTCATAAAGCTCACCTCCGACCAGGTTCCTGTATTCGTTGGTTTTGAAATCCGAAAGTCTGACGAGTACGGGCTTGGGATAAAAGGCGGCTGCTATTTGGCCGACTCCTTCCGCCAATTCTTTTCTGAAGTGTTCTTTCTTGTCTTCATGCTCAACCGTAATTTGGGCAATCTTTTCTTTAAGATCCGCATCCTCCAAATCTTCAAAGTCATGAAGTGCCAGAGGATGAACTTTGACATGTTCGGCAAGTATGAACTCGACTCTGGCCAAGCCCACTCCGTCATTGGGAAGAAAAGAATGTTTAAAAGCGGCCTCGGGAGTACCGATATTCATCAATATATTCGTTTTCAGTTCCGGTATCTCTCCGAGATCATGCTCGATAACCTCATAATCTATCTTTCCCTCAAAGACTCTTCCGGTTGACCCTTGTGTGGAATCAACCGTCACCTCCTGTCCCGTAGACAAAACTTCAGTTGCGTTTTCGGTTCCGACTATCGTAGGAATTCCCAGTTCTCTGCCGACTATGGAAGCGTGGGCGGTTTTTCCTCCCTCGTCGGTAACAATCGCCGCCGCTTTTCTCATAATGGAAACCCAGTCCGGATCGGTCATCTCGGTAACCAGCACGTCGCCGTCTTCAAATTGATCCATGTTTGCGACATCTTTTATCACTTTAACCTTTCCGATGCCCAATTTACTTCCCACCGCTATGCCGGTAACCAAAGGTTTTTTATCCGTGAAAACCTTGTATTCCTTATAACTCTTCTTTTCCTCCGGAGCGTGAACCGTTTCCGGTCTGGATTGAACTATGAAAAGCTCTCCGGTTTGTCCGTCTTTGGCCCACTCGATATCTTGAGGCCGTTGATAATGCTCTTCGATTATCATTGCCCACTTGGCCAAAGTTTGAATTTCATCATCCGACAAGGAAAACTTCAGTTGCTCTTCTTCGTCAACCTTCTCTTCTTTCAGGCCTCCCTTTTTTCCGTACACGTATTTTTTTGTTTTTCTTCCCAAATCCTTTCTTATTATCGGATTTTCAGCTCCTTTTTTAATCGAGGGCTTGAAGACGTAAAACTCATCAGGAGTTATCCCCCCCTGAACGATCATTTCACCCAATCCCCAAATCGAATTTATCAAAACGGCATTCCTGAATCCGCTTTCGGTATCGAGAGTAAACATGACTCCGGAAGAAGCTTTATCCGAGCGAACCATCTTCTGAACACCCGCCGAAACCGCAAACTTCAGATGGGGAACATTTTTTTCTTCTCTATAAGAGATAACCCTGTCATTGTAAGCGGAAGCGAAGCACTCCTTGACTTTTTCAAGAACTTCCTTTTCACCCGAAACGTTTAAAAATGTTTCAAATTGCCCGGCAAATGAAGCATCGGGAGCATCTTCACAGACGGCGGAAGACCTTATCGCCACATCGACATTATCCATTTCATATTTCTCACACATATCTCGATAAGACGCGATTATATCATTTTTCAACTCTTCGGAAAAAGTTCCACTCATTATCAGGTCTCGCGCCTTTTTTCCAATTTTTTGCAACTGTGAAATATTATCCGTATCCAAGTCCTCAAAAATTTTCTCCAGTTCATTCATGAATTCATTCTCTTCTATAAACTTCCAATATCCGGTTGAAGTTACCGCAAAACCACCGGGAACATTAACTCCTTTCGGTGTCAGCTCGGTAATCATTTCACCCAAGGAAGCATTTTTTCCCCCGACCAGATCGACATCATCGGAAGTCGCCTCCAAAAGTGTTAATACGTTTTTTTCTTTTTTATCCATTTTTTTATTATTTTATTTTTTAATTTATATTTTTCGCCTGAAATATGACTAATACATGTCTTTATTTTTTAAGAATTTTGGATATCGGAGGTATGATTTGTTTTTTTCTCGAACTGACTCCTTTTAAAGTAAAAGGAGGCTCATCCTCCACTCCGAAAGCTTCTTGAGCCAATTTTTTATCATCTTGATCCGAAACGAAAAGTAAAGTGGACTGATTCAATACGTCAATCACCGCGAAAAAGATATGATCCACTTCCTTCTCTTTCTTTATTTCTTTTATCTTTTGAGTTATAAGATTTTCTTTTTCTTCAAAAAAGGAGATCGATACCACTTCGGCAACTCCGACACCAAGCTTCTTTCCGGAAAATTCATAATCTTTATAATCGGCTTTGATTATCTCTTTTATCGACATGTCGGAAAGATCGGATTTTGCTTCAAAAAGCTCTTTTGCCAGCTCATCCACATCTTCACCCAAAAGTTCCGCAAAACTGTCAACCAATCTTTTGTCGTACTCAGTAGTTGTCGGTGAAGTAAGCTTCAGGGTATCCGAAATTATTCCGCAAAGAAGTAAAAAAATATCCTTTTCATCAAAATCGACTCCCTCTTCAGTAGCTACCTTGAAAATCAGAGAAGAAGTACTCCCCAATGGTTCATTCCTGAAATAAATCGCCTTATCGGTTGAAAAATCCGAGATGTTGTGGTGATCCAAAATACCGATTACATTCTCCGGATTTCCGACCATCTGCCCCGCTTCATTATGATCAACCAAGAAAAGAAGGGCTTCTTTCACATCCAATTTTTTCGGCATATTTATTCCCGCTTTTTCAAAAACCAACTCGGTTTCCTTATTCGTATCACCGGCTATGGAAGCTATCGCCTTATCACCCAATCTGCTTAAAACTTTACTCCAAACATATGCCGAAACCACCGAATCGGTATCCGGATTTTTGTGCCCCACCACTATTATTTTTTCCTCCTTCATTTTTTTTAAGATATTATTTAAGTATAATAATAATTCTCCAATTATTCAAATTAATCTCACTGACTTTTTAAGGCTTTCAGCGCTTTTGCCGCTCTGGCCGGATCGGTATAATTGGGTATCTCATTTTCTTCCAAAAAGGATATCGCTTCACGTGTTTCCTTTCCCGCACCCATAAAAACCGCGATGATCGGTTTTTCGTATTCATCTTTAAGCTTTACCAGGCTTTTCGCATTACCCATCGGATCAGTCATTATTTGAAGAGTTTGGATCACCACCAGGGATGATATATCTTCTTGTTCCAAAATTGCTCTACAAGCCAGCTCGTACCTTCCGGGGAGTGCATCCCCCACTATGTCCAGTGGATTTCCCTTTGAAAAGTCGGGGTGCATTTCGGAACTTATCTTGTCCAAAGTATACTTTTTCAAGTCGGGAATTGTAAAACCTTTCGGATAAAGACAATCCGTCAAAAGAACTCCCGCTCCACCACCGTTGGTTACGATACCGACTCCTTTTTTAGTATTCGGCTGCCAAGCGACCGCTTTGGCAGTATCAAAAAGCTCCTCAACCGAGCCGACTTCAATAGCTCCACCTTGCTTTAGTGCTGCTGAAAATACCGGATATTCACCGGCAAGCGATCCCGTGTGTGAGCATATCGCCTCCTTCGCCTTTTCAACCTTGCCTCCCTTTAAAACGATAACCGGCTTGGTTGTGCTTTTGAGCGTTTTTAAAAATTCTTTTCCTCTTTTTACACCTTCAATATAGAGAGCGATGACATGCGTATCGGGGTCCTCATCAGCAATTTTAATATAGTCGGTAAGTGAAAGAACAGCCGCATTTCCCACCGAAATTATTAATGAAAATCCATAATTTTCAGCTTTTGCCCCGTCAATTATGGAGTCTATCAAAGCTCCCGATTGAGAAATCAAAGAAATCTTTCCTTCTTTGGGATTTCCGGGTGCAAACGATGCATTCAGATTGACCGAGGGTCTTATGACACCCAGGCAATTGGGACCGACTAAGGGAATTTTCGCTTTCTTCAATTTTTCAGCAATTTCATCCTGTCTTTTTTTTCCTTCTTCATCACTTTCGGAAAATCCGGCCGATATTATTATGATTGCTCCAACTCGCTTTTCTATACAGTCGTCAACGGCTTCGGTAACTATTTCCTTGGGGATGGCGATAACGGCCAAATCGATTTCTTCTTCAATGTCGGTAATTTTGGAATATGATTTTTCACCGAAAATTTCCCTGCGTTTCGGATTAACCAAAAAAATTTTCCTGTCACCTTTTTTTAAATTTTCTATAAGCCCCCTTCCAACCGAATCGGCCCTGTCCGTGGCACCGATAACGGCTACTGTTTCGGGGTTGAAGATTTTTGATTTCATAAAACAATTTTTACGTCGCAAATATATATACCTTTCTCGCTTGCTATCACCGGATTAAAATCCAGTTCTTTAATTTCTTTTTCGTGCGCCAAGCGCGAAGTTGCGGAAAGAAGCTTCGACAACTCCCGCTTGTCCACCTCCGGCTTACCTCTGAAACCTTCCAAAAGCCTCTTCCCCTTTACTTCTTCCATCATCTTTTCCGCTTCAGCGGAATCGAAAGGGGCTACCCTGAAAGTTACGTCTTCAAAAATTTCCACCATTATTCCACCGGTTCCGAACATCACCACGGGTCCGAAAACGGAATCGTTCTTGGCTCCGATTATCATCTCGACACCACAGATCTGCTTTTGAATTATTACACCTTCAACTTCTTTTATCCGAGATAATTTTTTGAATTTTTCTTTAAGCTCATTGCTGTTACTGATCCCCACGAATACTCCTCCCAATTCTGTCCTGTGAAGATGTTTGTCGGAAGATATTTTGGCCACTACCGGATAACCCATCTCTTCCGCAACTTCAACGGCTCTGAATTCATCTTGAACCAAAAAAGTATCCGGTCTTTTTAACCCGTATTCCTTCAAGAGATCTTCTCTTTTTTTGTAGTTTAAAATCATTTAAATATCCTCCTTATTTATCTCCTTTCAAAAGTTTAGTAATTCACAATGCTTTTATTTTCTTTTTCCTGCCTGCCGGCAGGCAAGTAACACGGGGGCAAATCTCCTGATTTTCCCCCGACCCCCCTTTTCAATGAGTGGGCTTTTGGGATTGATTATTTTTTAAAGTTTCCTACATACTTGGCAAAATCTACAAGCCTTCTGGCGTAACCCCCCTCATGTCGCTTCGCTCTCTAAAACCCCACGGGTTTTAGTCTTTCCCAACACGGGGGCAAATCTCCTGATTTTCCCCCGACCCCCCTTTCAATGAGTGGGCTTTTAGGATTGATTATTTTTTAAAGTTTCCTACATACTTGGCAAAATCTACAAGCCTTCTGGCGTAACCCCACTCATTGTCATACCAACTTATTACCTTTACCGAATTTCCAATAGCCTTGGTCATTTCCAAATCGACTATTGAAGAGTGGTTGTTTTGGATATAGTCACTTGACACCAAGGGCTTTTCTTCCACATCGAAAATGCCATCCACCTTACTACACTCAGCTGCTTTTAAAAATACCTTATTTACCTCCTCTTTAGTTACTTCTTTGCTTAAAGTGCAAACCAAATCGACTACGGAAACCGTCGGAGTGGGAACCCTGACGGCCATCCCGTCCAACCTTCCCTCCATTTCGGGAATTACTTTAGCTATAGCTTTTGCCGCTCCGGTTGTTGTCGGAACAATATTTTCTGCCGCTGCTCGACACCTTCTCAAATCTTTTTGTCCGGGACCATCCAGTATATTTTGACTTACGGTATAGCTGTGAATTGTAGTCATTAAACCTCTCTCAATTCCAAAATTATTATTCAAAATCTTAACCACCGGTGCCAGAGCGTTCGTTGTACAAGATCCCATATCAACTATTTTTTCATCTTCATATTCATCCGCATTAACTCCCATTACATAAGAAGGTATATCACCACCTTTTGCGGGTGCGGAAATGATTACTTTTTCAGCTCCGGCTTCAATATGCTTTTTGGCTCCTTTTAAATCCCTGAAAACTCCGGTACATTCCAAAACGATATCAATGCCCAACTTCTTCCAGGGAAGATCTTCCGGGTTTTGTTTTTTGAAAAGCTTAACTCTTTGACCATTGGCAAAAAAATCTCCGTCTTGGTCGGTTACTTCATAACTTCCGTAAACTGTATCATTTTGAAGTAAATGCAACAAGTCGTCGAGATCGGCTAAATCATTTACCGCCACAAGCTTCAAGTCGGGATAATCTTCAATTATGTTTTTAAAAACAGCACGCCCTATTCTTCCGAATCCGTTAAGTGCAATTTTGGTCATTTTTTATTTT